>JADFXJ010000018.1 GCA_015233615.1 Nitrospirota bacterium | reverse complement strand
TGCAGGTCGATAAGGTTTTTTTCGGCCGCAGCCACAACTGACGCAAATAATAAAACCAAACAAACGACTAAGACCCTCTTAATCATACTCTGCTCCTCTCTCTTTTGATTATTGGCTCTTTATGCATAGTCTAAGTCTTCTCCAGTTTTTCCAAAATGTTTTATCCTCTCGTATCGAAAGCGCTTTAGCTCCATTTCAACGATCTACAATTTAGCTCCATTGCAACGCTCTGAGCATCCCGATATAATCTACCCATATGGGTTGGGGAATACAAATTTCCATACACTATTATGAGCAAGATCATTGCCAATTCTAACCTGTTGAATTTAAAGGAAATATTTTATAGCGATGTTACGAAAAGGTAACGCTTGAAAAAAGGAGGCTGGTGAAATACTTGATATTAAACGGGATAATGGGGGTTACGTTAAAAAGGTGTGTTGTTACAAATATGTAACACTTACTAATGTCGTGTCAACAATGATATGTCGCACCCCACATCCGTCATTCCGGGCAAGACCCGGAATCTATCTCTTGCTCTTTCCCTTTCCCTTTCCCTTGTCCTTTTCTTTGCCGTCAATCCGGGCAGACTGCCAGGATACTCCAATCAGCGGTGGGCAGTGCTATGGCTTAAGGCCCGCGAATCCCGCGAATACGGCTAAACAGCTCTGCTGACGAAGCTCTGATTCCGCGGTCAAGCCGGAATGACGTGGGTGGGGATGACGGTAACAGGTTGGAATACGGCACAAAAGGACTAAGGACAGATTCCGGCTCGCGAATACCCCCCTCACGGGTGGGGTAGGGGGGTGGCGGCTAAACGGCTTGGGGGGAATCGGAGTTGGGGGGTAAAAAACGATTGACAACTATGGGAGCGTTGTATAATAATGTGAGCATCGTATAATATTGTGTAGTGTGCAATGGCCGATTGTTACAGTTTTTGGAGAATCGTTAATTATACCTTAATTGCACCCTGAGGGGAACCTTGATTTATATATACCGCTTGCCGTCATGGCGATGATCTGATACTTATGCCATATTCGATATATGCTCTTATGCTCCTTGCCGCGGGAGCGGTGGCGTGTGTCTTTTTAGATGGCAGGGAGAAGCTTGCCGCGAGGGTTTGCCTTGTAATCGTCCTGGCGGGGAGCCTCTTAATCGCGGTGGATGCAGTTAAAGTACTCTCCGGTGGCGTGCCGCCTTCAGTGGCCGTCGACTTAGGCGTACCCATGGGAATTGCCCGCTTTGAGGTGGACGGGCTTACCGCGCTGTTTTTATGCTTAATAGCCGGGCTCTCCACCGTCTGTGCCCTCTATGCGCAAGGGGCCATGGCGCCGTATTTTAACAGATCTATGAGGGTAGAAAAGTTTTTCTTCTTTTACATCCTGCTCGTGGCCTCCCTGGTCGTGGCCGCCATGGCCAGAAACGTAATTGTCTTTTTGACGGCACTGGAGGTAATGACCCTGGCCTCGTTTTTCCTGATCCTCTTCGACCATGGTGACGATGGTGTGCGAAGGAGTGCCGTCAGCTTCATGGTGTACATGCACATAGGCTTATTACTTGTTACCGCGGCCTTGCTTATCGGCGTGGCCGGAAGCGGTACTATGGACCTTTCGGGTATAACGACTCACTTCAAGCCGCACCTTTGCAGCAACGGCGGATCGGTTGGAATCCTTTTTCCGCTTCTTTTCGTTGGCTTTGGATTTATCGCCGGCTTTGTGCCCTTGCACCTGTGGCCGGTGCTGGTGCATGGAGGCGCTTATGGAGGCGCTTACGGGACGCCATCCCGTCCGGTGCCTGCTCCGATGTCTGCAATCGTGTCGGCGATTTTGTCGGGACTTGTAGCGAACATGGGTATTTACGGCATACTGAGGGTGGTTTCTCTTGCGGGCGGGCTTCCTCTATGGATTGGATATGCCCTGTTTTTTGTTTCGGTGGTGTCTGGGTTTTACGGCATAATAAACGCTCTTGCGCAACACGACATAAGGAGGCTGCTTGCCTACGTCGGTATTGGAAATATCGGCATAACCGGGGCGGGTATTTCGGTGGGGTTGATAGGCCTTTCCAGCGGGTTGCCGCAGATGGCTGCCCTTGGCTTGAGCGGTGCCCTATTGCACATGGTCAACTACACCGTATTTACCGGGCTGCTTTTTTGCGGCGCCGGTTCGATTGGCAGTGCCGTGCATACCAATGACGTCAATCTCATGGGCGGGCTCATCAAGCGTATGCCGTTTACGGGCTTTGCCTTTTTGGTGGGTGTGATGTCGGTGTGCGGCTTGCCTCCGTTTAACGGCTTTATCAGTGAGTTTATCATATACGGCGGGATAATAACAGGATTTAACCCATCGATGGGATTGCTTTTGGCGACGTTGGTGCCGGGTGTTGCTGCACTGGCTCTTATAGAGGGGCTCAGCGTTTTGGTTTTCGCCAAAATCTTCGGCATCGCTTTTCTTGGCGAGTGCCGCAGCTCCGGGGCTACTCAATCCGTCGAATCTCCAAAGACTATGGTAGCGGCAATGATGATTCTTTGCGCGGTGAGCCTGTTTACCGGCCTCATGCCAACCGTAGCGGTGAAAGCGCTTCAATATCCGCTGTCAGCCTTGCACGCCGGCCTCTCAGGTGTCCCACCGGGAGGCATCGCGTCTGTGGCCGGGGATGTCTCTATGGCTGTAATTGTGTTTTTGAGCATAACGGGAGGGCTTTTGCTCCTTCGCTTACTGGCTCTTAAGAGGGCCCAGGCGTCTACGGCACCGGTGCCCTTGCCGGTGGGTAAGAGAGCCGGTAAGGCGCCTTATGCGCCTCCTGAAGCGCCTCTGACGTGGTTTGGCGGCTACGAGGCGGTCAACCCGGCAATGCAGTATACGGTGTCATCTTTTAATTCTCCCCTGTGCGGGATTGCCGGCTCCCGTATGTGTGGCGGGGACACGGAGGGAAGCGCTTTGGGAACTCCGGGCAAGACTTTACCGTTGAAGGAAACATCGTCATGGGCTTTATTTTACCCTAACGCGCAGGACTTTTTCGAAGGCCGGTTTTACTTGCCCTTGTGGAGGGCCGTGGAGAGGGTTTTGGGAAAGTTTTCGAGGATAGAAAGCGGGCATAAGGACGGGCGCATTGGTAATTACCTGCTTTATATGCTCTCCGCTCTCATAATACTCCTCATCCTCCTGGTGGTTTACACCTGGAATGGGGGGAGTTTCAGCCAGGTATTGGGTGCTTTACCCGGAGTGGTTCGATGGTCTTAGCTTTAGCCCTGTCGAGATACTTCCTGATGATCGCCATGGCCTTCCTTATGGCAGGCGTGATAGTGAAAGTGAAGTCTTTTTGGGCCGGCAGGTATGGCCCTCCCGTGTTGCAGCCTCTTTACGACGTGTGGAAGTTACTAAGGAAGGGGCATGTGGTTAGCGGCACTACGTCGGCGGTCTTCGGGGCGGCCCCGTCCATTACCCTGGCTTCGGTGCTTTCCGCCGGATTGGTACTTCCCATTGGCGGCGGGCCCGCGGTGTTACACTTTAGCGGAGACTTCGTCTTTTTTGCCTACGTGCTGGCTCTTGGCAGGTTTTTTGCCGTCCTGGGTGCGATGGATACAGGCAACAGTTTGGAAGGAATGGGTGCAAGCAGGGATGTAACCTTTTCGGCGCTTCTTGAACCTGCGTTTTTCGTAATCATGGGCACGCTGTCCATGCTGACCGGCCTGACGTCTATTACCGAAATATATTCGATGGCGGCTTCCATGGTGGATTTCACGATATTGGCATCGATTCATAGCACGGGGTCCTCCGGTGCCATGACTTACATAGCCGAGGCCGTAAAGGCCTGGTCCTACTCCGGCCTCTTCGTACCGGTACTGTGCAGCAACATTGTGCTCATGATCTCCATTATCGTGGATACGGGTCGCATGCCCGTAGACGACACGGCCGCCCACGACGAACTAACCATGATACATGGGGTGATGGTACTCGATAACAGCGGGCCTGACATGGCCATGATAAACGTAGCCCGCGCCATGAAAATCGCACTCATGGGAACACTCGTAACCGGCCTTACGATGGGGCTTGTAGTGCCGACGTGGGTGTCAGGCGCACTCTGCCTGGTGATTTACGCGTTTATTATGCTCATCGTGGCTGCCGCTATCGGGCTGATTGAATCAGTAACCGTAAGGATGCGTCTGTCACGTGTACCACAGTTCGTGCTGGGGGCATCGTCCATCGCCCTCATAGTGCTGTCGGCATTAATGATAGGCAGGAGTTGAACCCCGGTGGCAGGGAGGAACCGATGATTTATAAATCGTGCAGTAAGCGGATAGCTGGGTAATCGATGATTTCCGATGCTTTAACGTTACTATCAGGAATATTACCTTTTTGCATGTTACTCTTCGGCGGGTCCATCCTGTTCATATCCACGACTAGCAGGCTTGACTCTTACCTGAAGATACTCACGCTTCAGGGGGTGCTCCTGTTTTTAATGGTCATCGGCCATGCAGATACCCTGGGCCTTTTGCACACCGCACTACTGACGTTACAGACACTGGTGGTTAAGGCCATAGCAATCCCCCTGTCTATTTACTATATACTGAAAAAGCTCGAAATAAAGCGGGAAACCGGGCGATATATCGGAGGTTTCCTGTCTCTCGTCGTGGCCACGGCCATACTGGTCATGTCCTTTGTGCTGGCGGTAATCATGAAACACGCCGGCAGCGGCGTAGACGTGCTCAGCTTTGGCGTGTCGATGTCCTCCATAGTGTACGGCCTGGTGGGCGTCATAACCAGGACGAAGTTCATAACCCAGGTGATGGGTTACCTGATATTCGAAAACGGGGTGTTCATGATGTCTCTGGCACTGTCGGCCCGCGCGCCCGTAATAGTGGAGGCCGGTGTTGCCCTGGACGTGTTTGTCGGCGTTTTCCTGATAGTTATATTTCTGTACAGGATAAAGTCCTCCTTCATCAGTACACCCGGACGGCGTGTCGACCCTCTGGCCAGCCCCGAGATTGAAATGTTAAAGGAGTTTTTCTCCAGATGAGCCCGGAACTTGCACTCATATTGTCTCCCGCGGTATTTGCACTCCTGTCCCTTTACTTCAGGTCGGGAAAGGTGGACAGATACCTGATAGCAGGGGGGGCGGCCTTTCATTTTGTCCTCACCCTTTCGACCGGCCACGGAGTTCAGCCAGCGGGAGCGCTCCTTGGGGCAGACAACCTGAGCTACCTCTTCCTGCTCATCCTGTCGGTTGTCTTTCTAAGCACGTCCTTTTATAACGTAAGCTTTATCGGGCACATGGGAAAGGAGAGCAAGTTCGAACTCCTTTACGTGCCCATGATGTTTGCCTTCCTGTCCGCCACAACCGGGGTTATACTGAGCAGGCACCTGGGGCTTACGTGGATTTTCATCGAAGCGGCGACGCTTGCCAGTGCCCCACTCATCGGTTACTACAGGGGCAACGAATTCCTGGAAGCCCTCTGGAAGTACCTCTTCATCTGTTCCGTGGGTATAGCTTTGTCCTTCATTGGGGTCATCGCCATGGTAGAGGCTTCGAAGGGTATCGCCGCGCCGCAAATTAATCCCGGGCTGAACGTCGACGCCCTGGGATTTTACGCAAAACGGCTGTCTCCCCTGTGGGGGGGGCTGGCCTTCGTCTTTGCCATCGCAGGCTATGGAACGATGATGGGGCTTGCCCCCATGCACAAGTGGCTTCCCGATACCCATACGCTGGCGCCGTCTCCGGTATCCGCGATGCTTTCCGGAGCGCTCCTCAACTGCGCCTTCCTGTCGCTCCTGAGGTATTACCAAATATTCGCTTCGACGCCGCTTATCGCTTTTTTCAGGCCGGTACTAATCGTTATGGGCACTTTTTCCATATTCGTGTCTGCGGTGTACGTGCTCAGGGTCCATAACTTCAAGCGGAAACTCTCCTATTCGTCGATAGGGCATATGGGGATACTGGCTACCGGTATAGGGCTCGGAGGCACGGCAATATACGGAGCCATGCTCTATACCCTCTGCCATTGTCTCGCTAAAAATATGATGTTTTTGACGACCGGGAACTTTTCCCGCGCTTTTGGCACAATGACGGTGTCCACGATAAGGGACGGCATAAACAAGGTGCCGGTAAGTTCGTGGCTGCTTCTAACGGGTGTGTTTGCCCTGGCGGGGTTTCCCCCCTCCGGTATCTTCCTGGGCCAGTTCATTATGTTAAAGCAGATGGTAACGGCGGGAAACTGGTTCGTATTTGTAATTTTCACCACTTCTTTAAGTGCCATGGCCTACGGCATGGTGAAATCGGTGGTGGAAATGGTTTTTTCAAAACATCCGGAGAGCGGAAGCGATCGTATCGGCCAGCGTGTCGGTGGACGTATCGGTGGCAACGCCGATAATCGTGTCGATAAACCTGCCGATGGCAACGCCGACGATCATATCGGCGGGCGCGTCAGTGAGGACTTCCTTTCGGTATTTCCACAGTGGGTACTTATTATATTGCTCGTCGCTCTGGGGTTGGGCATTCCCGGAAAACTAAACGAGCTTCTCAGCGGTGCGGCCAGCCTGTTGGGGTGGTCTTTGGGAGGGTTTTAGTGGGTAAATGGCTGACCGCTAAAAATGCCAGGGCCTTCCATCGCAGGGAAATACCCTTGCTCCACATGGACGAGCTGGCCAAAGACCTGGTTAGATTTTTGGGCGAAGGGCTCAGGGTCGTACACTTTTACGGCCGTGCAGGCGTCGAGGGCGCAGTAACCATAACCGCCGTGCTGGCCGACGATACGGACTGCTCCCTGTTAGTGTCCGAGGCCCATATCAAGTCGGTGCTAAAATATACCTCGATGACCGTCAAAGAGCATAGCCTGCATCTGTTCGAACGGGAGTTATACGAGCAGACCGGTGTGGTACCGGAAAGGCATCCATGGTTAAAGCCCGTAAGGAGCGAGCCGGGCTCCCACGCCGTTGTGCAGATCAATAAGCCGCCTCTGTACTCTACAGGCGGCCCGCACGAGGTATCGTGGGGGCCGGTTCGCTCCGTGACTGCGGAGTCCGGGCACTTTCGCCTGCTGTGCCGCGGCGAGGAGATTCTGCATATCGCAATCCAGCTTGGATACCAGCACAGGGGTGTGGAGAGGCTTTTTCGTACCGGCAATCCAATGAATAAGGCAAGCCTCGTCGAATCCATAGCGGGAGACACGGTTATCGCCCACGCCTGGGCCTACGCTATGGCCATAGAAGCGTTAAGCGGCATTACCCTGTCCAAAAAAGCGGAGATGATGCGCTCGGTTGCCCTCGAACTCGAAAGGATAGCAATGCACCTGGAGTGTCTATCCGGGATTTCTGCCGGTATAGGATTCTTACCCGGAGCTTCTACTTATGGACGGTTGAGGACTGCCGTCATCGACTCGATGTTGAGGCTTTCGGGGTGCCGCTTTGGCCGCGGCCTCGTTCGTCCCGGCGGGGTGCTCTCCGGTGTCGGTAGCGGGGTGAGGGAACACGTGTTGAGGGTGCTCGACGTCGTAGATCACGATACCGAGATTATAAACGCCTATCTCTTCGGCAGCACGGGCGTGCTGTCCCGCCTCGAAGGAACCGGTGTCATCACACCGGCGCAGGTTTGGGAAGCGGGTCTCGTCGGCATTATTGCCAAATCCACGGGTCTGCCCCTGGACAGCCGGGCCGACCAGCCCTTTGGCGTTTACGAAAAAGACCACTTTACCCCCATTACGGTAAGTTCGGGGGACGTCTACGCCAGGGCGAAGATCAGGGCACTCGAAATAGAGCAGTCCATAAAGATTATAAGAAAGTGGTTTCATTATGGCATGATGATCGGAGAGAACATGATGGAACCTACCCTCTTAGGTGCCGGCCAAATGGTGGTTACCATGGTGGAGGGTTTCAGGGGAGAGGTATCACACGCCATAATTACCGGGCATAACAGCGAGATAGAATACTACAAAGTCGTAGATACCTCCTTTCATAACTGGATGGGCTTAGCCCTGGCGGCCAGGGGTATCGGCATATCCGACTTTCCCCTGTGCAACGAGAGTTTTGGCCAGTCCTGCTGCGGCCACGATCTGTAGCGGGCATGATCTGTCGCGGCTGTTAAGGGTTGGGCGTTAAGGGTTGGGTGTTAAGAGTGGCGTTAAATATTGTGTAGCATAAGGTTGTGTATTAAGGATTAATTTTTAAAGGTTGTTATTATAAAAATAAGGAAGAAACCGCGATGTTCGATTTTATAAAAGCGAGGATAAACCAGGGGTTTCAGGCTATCAAAGACCTGCGGACCGCCCGTCCGCCGGCGGAGTTCAGAGGCCTGCCCGTAATAGGGGAGGCGGAGTGCCCCAATGGTTGCTTTAAATGTATAGACGTCTGTCCGGTAGGGGCAATAACGGTTAACCCGGTTAACGTCGATTTGAGGAAGTGTATTTTTTGCCCCGATTGCAGGCTAAAATGTCCCGAAAGCAAGATAGAGTTTACCAACGACGTTCGAATGGGCGCGACGCGTACCGAGTCTCTCGTAATTAGCAGGGACAACAGGGCCCCCGTCATCGAAGCCGACAATAAGGCGGGGAGCATTTTCAAGAGGTCGTTGAAGCTCCGCTTAATTTCCGCCGGAGGGTGTAACCGCTGCGAACTCGAGTTAAGCGCATTGGGCAACGTGAATTTCGACATCGGGCGCTTCGGCATAGACCTCGTAACCTCTCCCAGACATGCCGACGGGATTGTTCTCACCGGGCCCTTAACCGCTAACATGGCTTATGCCGTCGAAGAGACCTGGAGCAACGTACCGATGCCCGGAATCGTTATCCTGTGTGGGGCCTGTGCCTTAAGCGGCGGCCTGTTTGCCGGTTCCCCCGTCCTGGACAGGTCTTTCCTGGATACTCTTCACGTGGATTTATATATTCCCGGTTGTCCTCCCCATCCGCTTACGGTGGCTAACGCCCTTTTGGACTTCCTTGGCCGGTAGACCTGGTGTAATACCAGGCGGCACGCTTACGAATAAAAGGTATCATCCATTAAAAGACATGCCAATAAATAATTGTTCGTTTTATGAGTTTCGTGGCAGAATGTTTCGCCCTGTTTTGTGGTTAAACATTCTAAATCCGCATACTAACAAAAGCGTACAAACCTATGCATAGTCGATACCGGAGCCGATGAATGCGCGATACCTGCTATGTATGCTGGTGCATCAGGCCATAACCTATTAGCCGGAAAACCTAAAAATATAGTCACCGGCAATGGCATAACAAGAGCATATGCACATACGACAAAAATTGATATTTATGATCCCCCCACTAAAAAGTTTTTATATGAGTTGCCAAATACTCCCATAGATTTTATGCCAAACCTTAATATCGTATTGTTAGGCGCTAAAAGTTTTCTAAGTAAATTTGTCCTTACGATTGATTATCCGAAGAAAGTGTTTTCAATAAAATTCCCATCTACCTCCGATGAGTAAAGCGTTTTACCAATATAGCGGTGCTATAACCCCTGATGTGAATTATGGATGAGCCTACGGATAGTGCAGATAGTCCAATCGTAAATATTTCGGCACTCGAACCTCTTTACCTTCCCCATGAAAAACCAGCCAAACATCGGGTCATGGCTAAAGAAGTCGTTAACGAAATAAACGCTTTTAGAAATACGTACATCGCACACGTGGAAAAAGAACTTACGGACGTGGAAAAAGCCAAAAAAGGCCTCATAAGCTGGGTAGTGGGTTTATACAGGATATACACGGCTCATAAAAACACTTAGAAGTGGTACTGGCAGAGGTACCCACTGTAAGCGAGGAGAGTGAGGTTAAGAATGAAAATAAATGGAAATGTAACATTAACAACGCTTATGCTTGTGTTCGTATCTCTACTCTTAGCATTGTCGATAAGTTCAAATGTATATGGAATGGATATAGATATTTCCGGCTCGTCATGTAGTGTAGTCAATAGCGATACCTTTAAATTGGACAATGTACGGATTTCGGGTATGGGGACATATCAGGCCGAATTCACATGGGTTAAGAGTGGCGTTAAATTCGTGCCTGCAAGCGCAACTCAGCAGTCGCCACGAGCCGCATCTGGTGATATATCCTTAGATATCTCGAAGTCGGCTTGTTCGATAACCGGGGCCATGACTTTGTCGCTTAATAATATTTCGGTAATCGGATATGGTACTTACAGGGCCGGCTTCTCATGGAATTCCGTTGATATATCATTTATACCGAAGAGTGCAAACTATTTTTGGCAGGTTATCGACACAAACCAGAGTAGCTGTTATAACAATACCTCTCAAATAACCTGTCCCGGCCCCGGTCAGAGTTTTTACGGCCAGGATGGGCAATATACCTCCATAAGCCCATCATACAAAGACAACGGCGACGGTACGGTAACGGACTTAAGCACCGGTCTTATGTGGCAGAAAAATCCGGGCGGCAAAAAGACGTGGATGGAGGCAATGAACGGAGCAGCCACATTTAATCTGGCTGGATACACGGACTGGCGGTTGCCAAACGCCAAAGAGCTTCAGAGCATAGTCGATTATACGCGTTCACCTGCGACCACGAATTCCGCAGCAATCAATCCTATTTTCAATACCACACAGATAATCGACGAGGGAGGAGCTAAGGACTATCCTTTCTATTGGGCGGGCACAACGCACGTGTCTTATAACGACATGGCTACGGATGCGGTTTACGTTGCCTTTGGTAAGGCATTAGGATGGATGAGTACACCACCATCCGGCGGTTACGTATTATATGACGTTCATGGTGCCGGAGCGCAAAGAAGCGATCCAAAGACGGGCAATCCTGCGGATTATCCATACGGCCACGGCCCGCAGGGAGACGTGATACGTATCTACAATTATGCCCGCTGTGTACGGACTATGTAAGTATGGATATTCTCTAGGTTTACTTTTTGAAAAGCCTTTTCAAGCATTAATGCTGGTCATTTAAATGACGATGGTGGCCCAATTCTACATTTTATTGAACGGTTTCCTTATTCCTAACTAGTCTTCGATATAAACTGGCGGACGTACTTTAGTATATCGTCGAATTCGTCTCTCTTAAACACCAGTACTTTCATGAGGGGGGCCGCGTTGTAGCCCATGTCCGACAAGTAATGCCCGTCCGCTATTAAGTAGTTTTTATCCTTACCGGGTAATTTTATGTAGTCCTCTGCTTTTACCACGACATATCCAATGCCCAGGCCGGCAGCCGCTTTCTCTCTTTCTTCCCTTATGGCGTCGGCGGCTTTAAGAAACTCGATACAAGCGTTTTGCCTGATTTCGCAGATTCTTTCTACCGACGTTTCCAAAACCGATTTCGTTTGCATAATAAAACCCTCTATGATTCATTTAATTATATATATTAATATTCAAAATTAATATTCAATAATATTCAACTTAATCGTTAAACTCAACACCTTTAAACTCAACCGGCAGTCCATACTCCGGACCACTTTCCATCAGGTGGATTATGGATCAACTCCTCGATCTTTTCGAGATATTTAAGGCTGGGCCCGTCGTCCGGTATAGTAAACAGGCATTTGCGAAACATGTGGGCCGCCTCGCTCAATTTGCCTTCGACGAACAGTTTTCGTCCGGTATCGAAGGGTTCGAGTATGGCTTTTACGTTCTCCGAAGTAGTGCAGAGGCCGGAGACAAAGTCGTGAAACTCTTTAGGGCGTTTCTTAAGTCCGTCGACGAATTTTCCAAGACGGCCTCTGATAACCTTTTCTATCGAGTTACATTGGTACATCAGCTTTTCCACGTCGTACCCGGAGGATAAGTCTTCGTTTGCCAGAATGGAAATTATATGTTCCGACAGTTCAATGCCGACGTGATCCGTCGGATCGGGTGAGGTTATGCGTTTATATAATCGTTCTATGTTTTTTTCGACAACGTCTGTCTCGTTAAGGAATCTGTCGTAAACCGTCGGGTCTATTTTCCCCTTCAGTGCCGGCAGGTACGGAGCGCAAGACTTTAACCCTTCACGCCATTGCAGAAGTTTACGGTTCCACTGTCTGGTCTCGGAGTCGATCTTGTCCGACAGCCCTTCCAACTCGGCAACGACGTCGGACGAAAGTTTCGTCCCCTCGTAAACGTGCTTGTAAGACATGAAGTCGTGAATAAGCCCCGTCAGGCTCTTTTGAGTTTCGATAACGTTAACGACGTCGCTTTGCTTTATGTACTCGACGGATAGGATGGAAAGATCGGAAAAGGTTTGCCTGACGTAACCGGCCATTTCCGAATCCGCCAACTCTTTTTTCTGGAAATAGTCTTCGTAGGCCAGTACTTTTTCCGGCTGCATTTTCCTGAATTGCTCCAGTATCAGCTCGGGTATCGGGCGATTTGACCAGTAGTTTACGAATGCGTCGGCCTTCCAGCCAAGTACTTCGTAAACCTGTAAGGGGTGCTCCTCGTGCCCAAGTGCAAGCTCGCACAGAAACCTGGTATCGATGTAGTCTTTCGCCTTCCGGTAAGTCGCCTCGCCTATCATTATCCACGTTTCGAAGAGTTTGTTGGCCGGCTCCAGCTCCTCCGCCACAGCGGCGGCGTCACCCATGACGGTGTACTGCATGCGGTTTACCGACCCCATGTTGCCGGCGTAGACTATGCCGGTGTTTATTCCCATGCGGGCGGTTATTCTGACGCCGTACCTGATGAACAGCATGCGCTGTATTACCTTTAGTTCTTCCTGCTGGTACAGGGCAGCGTAACAGGCCTTCCAGCCCTGGTCGGGGTCGCTCAGGGGAACTCCGAAGTCGGCCTTTATCGCGTCTCCTTCATACTTGTCTACGTAGCCGTTGTACGACATTATTATGTTGCTCATCGGTGTGAGGTAGATGTTAAGAATGTTGGCCAGTTCACGGGACGTAACGCCCTCGGATATGGTGGTGAAGCCGGAGACGTCGGACGAAAACATGGTGGACTCCCTCTTGTCGCCTCCGAGGGAAAGTTTGTCCGGGTTAGTCTCGATTATCCTGAGTACTTCGGGGGACACCATGGTGGAGAACATCCCCCTTACCCTGCTCCTTTCCTTACGTTCCCTGACGTACCTGTATAGCACGCCGGAGAAATAGGCCGTTACCATCGCAGCCAGAAACTGGGCCATAGGGAGAAGGTATCCGTGTTTCACCAGCAGTAGCCAGCTCAGGCTGACGTAAGCCACAATCAGCGCCAATGCCATTGCTCCGCCACCTGCAGGGTTAAAGGTCAGTACCGATATTATTACGAACAATACGAGGGCGCAGACGCCCACGTATTTAAACCATGGCGGAGCCTTTACCAAAAATTGTTCGGTAAGTATGGTGTTAAGCACGTTTGGTACGAGGTCTAACATGGGATGGCGTTTAGCAAATGGTGTAGGGTGCTGGGCGGTTAGTCCGGTGGCGGTTAACCCGTAGCTAACAATTTTGTCCTTCAGAAAGAGAGGAGTCAACGTGAGCGTCTTGCCCTTGTAAGGCAGGGAAACGTGCTCGAAGTAAAGCGGATGGACAAAGTCTATGGTACCCTTGCCCAGGTGGTAAGACATTATGTCGTAGGCGTCGGAGAGCATGGAATCTTTCGCTTCGCTATCCCCGTAGCGTGACGTTTTCAGGGTATCGTCGAAAGAAGGCATCCGGCCCGTCTTCTTATATTCGGCCAGCAAGGCGTTGTTGAATCTGACTTGCCTTACAATGTTCACGACGGATAAATCGTTTGTGCCGACGCCAAGGCTTGAGAGTATCTCCGTGTCCGAGGAACCGGAATCGTTTACGGACTGTTCTACGACGGCTGCGATGTATACTTCTTTGGATAGGAATTGCGCTTTCTCCCTTGTCAGATACCTGGATAGCTCCAATTTTTGAATTAATTTATCCAAAACGGCGGAGGAAAGATTTCCTTTTGACGCGTCATCCTGCAGGTCTTCTCTTGCTTTCTGATAGCCCATAAACTGTGCGGCCAGGTTAAAAGGCAGATGCACGAAAGTCTCTTCGTACGGGCCGGCCCAGTTGACGAATATCCGTCCGCCGTCATCGAGGGGTATTACGACGTTTTTCGAGTCCCCTTTGAGCTCGACGCTTTTGCCGGGTTTTATGGCCAACTCCGTGGCATTCATAACCCCCATCGCTATCTTGAGGGGCAGCGAGGGATATAACTTGTCGGGGTAGTATGCCAAAACCGGGTACTTCCTGACGATGCCGTCGTTGTCGATAGATATGGAATTAAATCCGGCCCCCCGTACGCTTTCGAGTATTTCAATGCCGGGCAGGAGTATCGACGTTGCCGCCGGGAAGCTACCGCTCACGGCTTTAATTCCGTCTTCCTTAATTCCGTCTCTTTGTTCGAAAAAAAAGCGCTTCTTCCTTTCTTTTGCGGAAAGTGCCTTCTCAGAAAGTGCCATGGCTGCGGAACCAGCTTCAATCGTTGATAACTTCCTGGTGTTTTGCTCGTCGGGGACTTTAAAATCAACTGTCACATAGGCGCTGCCGTTGCGTTTGAGGCTTTCGGCTAGAATCTCACCACTGTCGGGTAATAAGGAAGAGAGCCCCCCGGAGTCTTTATTCCCGATTAGCGATGCAATCCTTTTTTTAAGATCTTCGAGTGCTTCACCGCCATAAGTAGCCAACCCATTCTTCGACAGGTCTACGTTGACGAAGGCGATAGTTTTAGTGCCGTAAAGGGTGCATAAGTCCACGAGGCCGGCGTGTACGTTCCACGGCCACGGCCAGCGCCCAACCGTCTTAAGAGCTTCGTCGTCGATGTCTATGGTAATGAGATCCGGACTTATGGCGATGGGGCTGCGTTTTACCATAGCCCTGTTCAGGATCTTGTCTTCCAGCTCCTCAAAAGCCCCTCCCCAGAAGATGACGGTAAGGATAAGCGATAGCACGGCACTCAACGCTATGGCTGCCGGCATTATCTCCCTTAAGGCTTTTTTAGGGGCTTTTCCCCTCGTTGTCTTTTTCTGCGACGTCATATCGCTTCGCATATCGTTTTCCGAATCAATTTTTCTCTTTTAGGGGCTCTTTTTCGTGGTCCTTTTTCGTGCCTTTCGTGTTTTTCGTGGTTTCTAAAAAAGTCCCTATCCTTTTACCGATTACCAAATCACTTCTTCGTCTGCACGAACTCTCCCTGCCACTTAGGACCGGGAGGAGCTATTATGTACGACTCGGCACGCTTTATCATCGAGATAGTGGGGCCGTCCTCAGGGCAATGGGTGAGGGCGCCGTGGAATTTCTCCAGGGAACCCTTCCAGTCTCTCTGCCAGTACCTTTGGAGCCCCTCCTCATACAGGGACGCCATGGAACTCTCCCCGGACGTTGGACTACCGGCTAAGGACATCATCTCGTGGTATGCCTCTTTACGGGGCTTCAACTTTTTGAAAAACTCCTCAGTGTAAACTACGTAGCGTTTTCTGCCCGAATCGATGTTCTGTTGGAGTTTGTCCACGTTGGTAGAGGCCATATTCGTAATGAAAGCCTTGACTAGCTCGATAACCTTTTTGAGCATATCGTGCCCGGCGGTGTCTCTTTCAAGCCTGTGCCTCAAAAGTTCGATCTTATTGGACAGAATTTCGGCCTCACGGAGCAGCTCGTCCACTATGGTGTTATCGAATTTTTGGAGCACGATCTTGTCGTTAAGAAGTCGGATGATCCTCGTAATATCTTCGTGCCAAAGCTCCAGGTGCTTTTCATAATGGGTTTTGTTGCCTTCGTGATCGTACTCGAAGGGCTGGCCAAAGAGCGCGCCGAGCCTTTTCTTTAAGAGCCTGAAGGAATTGTCGTAACCCATAATCTCTTTTTTCCACTCGTTTAAAGCCAATTCCCGTGCCAAATCCAGCGAGGATCCGAAGTGGTCGCTTATCTCTTTAGCCATCGGGTGTCCCCGCTCTGCATGCTGGCGTAACCAGAGCATGTGGTAGCCAAAAACCTTAGCCGGCGGGCAGTTGCTCCAGATGTCTTTCAGGTATTCGGGTACCGGACGCTCTCCGTGAAGTGCAATATAAGCGTTCGGTTTCCATCCCAGACACTCGTACAAATCGGTAGGCCTGGTCTTGCCCTTTAGCAGGAGTTTGTCAAGGTGGCGCAGGTAGACGTAATCCGTTATTTCCGGCAGAGTGTCCTGGCCGGTTATGGGATTGGATGAGTTATAAATAAAATTGGCTGCCATAAATCTGGCCGCTACGTTAACGGGGTCTCCCATGACTGTGTATTGGAATTTCCTGTCGGAACCCATGTTTCCGGCGGATATAAAGCCGTAGTTCAGTCCCATCGACATGTTCACTTTAAGACCGAAACGGCTCTCTACGTAGTACCTGAACGCCTCAACCTCTATCTTCTGGTTAATGGCCGAAAAAACACAATTACAGGCGCTCAGTTCGTCGTCGAGGGGTACTCCGAAGTCCGCCATTATTACGTGGCCTTCGTACTTGTCTATGTAGCCGCCGTGGTGCATTATGATTTCGCTATTGGGGGTTAGGTAAAAACTAAGTAACGAGGTAAGCTCCTCCGGCGTTACACTCTTTACGATGTCGCCCATTCCGTTAATCATGGAGAAAAAAGTGGTGGCGCCTTTGCGCTGGCCGGTAAGAGAAAAACTATCCGGGTTTTCCTCCATCACCTTCAATACGGATGGCGAAACCATACGGGCAAATATGTTTCTCACTTTTTTCTTTTCGAAGAAGGCCCGGATAAACAGTATGATCAATACGGACATGTACGTAAGGGCAAGTCCGGTGCATGGAACGAACCACTCGTACCAGATTCCTTTTTGCACCCACAGGGCATAGGTGGTATAGAGGTAACTGCCACCAAGAAAAAGTGTGACCAGTATACTCAAAGGCAGGTAAAGGGTAAAGCCCGCCACTCCCACCGCTGTGGACATAAAGAGGGTAACCCAATACTTGTGGGCATAAGCGGCCTTTTTCAGAAAATTGCCGGTTAATACGGAGTTTAAAAAGTTTAGATGATATGCCACCATGGGGGAGGAGTCCTCGTAGGGAGTCGGGTTCAGATCTATGGTATTTGTGCCCGTAAGCCCTATGAACAACACCTTGCCGTCCACGTCTATCGGTGAAAAACCGGTCTCTTTACCGTAGGCGTTTATTTTGGCGGGCGGGGGGAAGTAGTAAGGCCTGCCTTCTTCCAGGCGGTTCTTTCCGGCAAGCCACGACAGGTTTGCGAATGCCTCCCGGGCGTGTTGCCGTGCATATGCAGGCTTGCCGTAGATTCTGAGGTAGTCGGAGAAGGTAAAGGAGGGAAGTTTCCGGATCTCGTTTTCCATTTTGCCGGCATCGCTTACAAGGAGTACGACATGAGCGGCAACGTCGCCGGGCACATAATGGGAAAGCAACTTTATAAGCACCTCCGTGTTCATTCCCCTGGCAAGCATTGACTCCGCCACGGCTGCCGCCGCTATTTCGTCGGATATGCTGGCTGCTTCCCTGGTTATCACCGGTTTTTCTTCGCTAAGTGACGCCAATATCTTTGCCCGTATTACGGGAAAGCTTTCGACTTCGGGCGACCTGAATTGCCTGGCAATCTCCTTGGCCCTGATGTAGGCGTAGTACCTGGAAAGCAGCTCGAATGGCACGTGAAAGTAGGTCGAATCGAAAGGTCCCGCCCAGTTGAGCAGCAGTTGGTAGTGCTCGTCTATGGGTACGGATACGTCCCGCCTCTGCTTCGTTTTATAGTCGAGAGCGTTTTTCAGTACAATCTCTTTACCCGGCTTTTTATCCGGCTCTTTATCCGGGCGTATGTCCATTTCGTTGAGTTTGAAGTCCATCAGGTCGGATAGCATGTTAAGAGTTACCGGATAAATTATTTTGCCGTTGTAGTATCTGAGGAGGATGTAGTTTCTGACTATCGAGTCGGAGTCCAGTCCGGGTTGTGCGAAACCTATGCCCTTCGATGCAACGATAAAATCCGGCAGAGGAGGGTAAATGTCTACGTCTTTGTACATTCCCTTATCCAGTGCGGTATTCAGGCCGGAATTAAAGTTGGTGTTCAGGCTCGCTTCATTATTTTGCTTAATCGGCAGGAAGCGTTCCCCGGCTAAGGCGACGGAGCGTTTCCTCGTTTCCGATAAGCTATTGGCAATACTCCCGGTTGTGGCGAGCACTTCTGATGTGGGCAGGGTATAAGAGACGTCCATACCCTCGTTTGTTTTCAGGGCATTCACAGTGAAGTAGGCAAGGTAGACGTTACCGGCTTTTTTTAAAGCGGACGCAAATTCGCCGTCATGGTCTATAAAAGATTCGCTCAGTATTTTATTTACGTCGAACTTATTTGCATCGAGCTTATTTACGTCGTTCTTATTAACATCCCCCTGGCCGGCACTGTCCATGACGGGTTTATCTTTCGATATAGGTTTGTCCTCCGATATGAGTCTTTTTATGTAGTCCGGGTGGAAGGTAGTCTGCTCTTTTTCTATGAAAAATACGTCGTATGCTACCGCTTTGGCATCATAGAAGGCCAGGGTGTCTATGAGGGCAACGTGCCTGAAACGCGGCCAGGGCCATGCGCCGCAGAGTTCGAGTGACGAGTCGCCAAGCTCGACGTATCCAAGGTTTTGGAGCTGCTCGACAGGCGGACGCATTTTGTACCTGATGTCCAGAGTGTAAAGCTCGAACTCCTTGCCGAGCCTCAACATGCCAAGTAAGACGGAGATGCCGCTCATGACGATACCCAGGGCGATACCCGTCAGAATTTTTCTTATTAAGTCCCGGCGCTCTTTGGTTAATTTCGCCTTGCCAAGTATAGCTTTAGGAAGTATAGCCAATGCCCATCCTCACGTTTTTATTGAGACATTTTAACACTCTTGCGCGTAAAATTGCATTAAATCCGGAACATTTCTTATCATAGACGATAGCAGTAATTCGAAGGTTGCTAACTGTTCGGATTTCTGGTTACCAATATATGGCGGATAACTGAACATGGCGAGTTTCGATTTTGATATAGGTGTAATAGGCGGCGGACCTGCCGGTCTGACGGTTGCCTCCGGGTCGGCGCAGCTTGGCGCTAAGACGCTTTTGATCGAAAAAGAATCCGCATTAGGCGGCGATTGCCTTCACTACGGATGCGTACCGAGTAAAACCCTGATACGTAGTGCCCAAGTCTTCAGCCTTATGAAGCGGGCCGGAGAGTTCGGCCTGCCGGAGGTTTCAATACAACCCGTCGATTTCAGGGAAGTGTCAAACAGGATAAAATCCGTTATTGCCGTAATCCAGAAACATGATTCGTATGATAGGTTTTGCAAGCTTGGCGTACGGGTGGAATTTGGCGAACCGTTCTTTGCCGATGAGCACACCCTTAAGCTGGAAGGCGAAAGGTATACCGCCGGGACGTGGGTAATCGCCACCGGCTCATCGGCCGTAATCCCGCCCATAGCCGGACTCGATAAGCAAAGCTGCATAACCAACAAGGAGATATTTTACCTGGATAAGCTGCCGGGTTCGATGATAATTCTTGGTGCCGGGCCGATAGGCGTTGAAATGGCCCAGGCATTTGCGCGTCTGGGTACTAAAATTGACGTAATAGATTCGGCAGAACAGATCCTCCCAAGGGAAGACGGGGACATGGCTGAAATGGCGATGGGCGTTTTAATGGCTGAGGGAGTGCAGTTCCATTTAAACGCATCGGTCACGGCCGTTAAAAACCATGGAATGGAAAAAGAGGTTTCCCTGAGCGATATTATAAGTAATGCAAATAATGCGAATGTTGTAAGCAATACCCGCAGTTTAAGGGCGGAGATGCTCTTTGTCGCAACGGGGAGGTCTCCTAACGTTCAGGGTCTTGGGCTTGAGAGCCTCGGTATAGACTTCGATAAGAAAGGTATAAAAGTGGACGATAGATTACGAACCCACCACAGGCATATATACGCGGCAGGGGACGTCAACGGCATACTACCATTTACCCATACCGCCGGTTACGAGGGTGGCGTGGTTATTACAAACGCAGTCTTCCATCTGCCACGAAGGGTCAACTACACGTACATTCCATGGTGTACTTATACCGACCCGGAGCTGGCCGGCATTGGGTTAACCGAAAAGGCGGCAAAGGATGCGGGCCTTGATTACACGGTGTGGACGGAGGAATTTCAACACAACGACAGGTGTCTGGCAGAGGGGGAAACGGTTGGCAGGATAAAGATGCTTCTCGATAAACGGGAAAGACCTCTTGGAATACAGATTCTCGGCCATGGCGCCGGAGAACTTTTAAGCGAATGGGTTGCCGTAATAAACGGCAAAGTCAAACTTTCCGCTCTGGCCGGTGCCGTTGTGCCCTACCCGACAGTTGCCGAGATAAATAAAAAGGTGGTTTCCAATTTCTTTGCAGGTAAGATTTTCTCCGCCAGGGTAAAGAAGGGGTTAAAATTCTTTTTCGGATTTAATGGCCGGGCTTGCGGCTAATCTGTGTTAATCTTGTGGTTAAATGAGACCGGAGCAGGCAATCCCTGCGAAAGCTTGTTGGTATGTATTGAGATTTGGAGTGGATTCGTATATACTCGAACTTGAACAAATTTATAAAGGCCGGGTGCGATAAAATTTGCTTATTGATATGACTAAAAACGCCATAATACGTCCGGAAATACGTCCGGAAAAGGAATTCTTCGTAACCGCTGCCAAAGAAGGCTCTATCCCTGCCATGTACGTAGAGCTGCCTTACGGCAGGCCGTCGGACTATTACGGCATACTGCGGCAGAAGAACTCATTCCTCCTGGAGAGCATCAAGGGCCCGTTCAGTATAGCCAGGCACTCCTTTATCGGATTCGAGCCCTATCTCGTCATAAAGGCAAAAGACTCGCAGGTCGAGGTAATGAACGAAAACGGCAGATCCATCTCGACGAGGCCCCCGCTTACAAGGCTGAGAGAAATCGTTAACGCTTACCCCCAGCTTCCTGCAAAGGGGCTTCCACCCTTTCAGGGCGGGGCGGTCGGGTTATTGAGCTACGACTTCGTGAGATACCTGGAAAAGATCCCCCGCAATGCCAAAGATGACCTCGCCATACCCGATCTCCATTTTTTCGCTATAGACAGGCTTATAGCATTTGACCACGAAGAGCGCCGGGCATGGCTGATAGTCTGCCCTGCCGCCAGGGACAGCAAATTCGGCTTTAATCCCATAGACGTAGACTGGGCGGTGAAATACGACGAATCCGCGGACTATCTTGCTGACTTCTCCTCATTTCTCGTTAAGGAGCTGAACCGCTTACCCGCGGGCATGGGTAAAACTACCGGCTACAATGGTAGCAACCGTGGTGGCAGTCATGGACGGGGTGTAGAGGTGGTTCATGAAATGGATAAAGCCGGTTACATGGACATGGTGAAACGAACGCTCGAATATATAAAGGCCGGAGATATATTTCAGGCCAACCTGTCGCAGAGGATTTATGCCGAAGTCGACGGTATTGACCCGTGGGACGTATACGGAGTGCTTTCGTCGGTAAACCCGGCCCCCTTTGCGTGCTTTATCGATTTTGGAGATTACACCATAGCCAGTTCATCTCCCGAGAGGCTCGTGAGAGTCGGCTCCTCCGGAAGCGCAGGTAATACTGGTATTGGTAGTACTGGTACTGGTACTGGTAATATGATCGTTGAAACCAGGCCCATTGCAGGCACCCGTCCGCGAGGCAGAAACTTCGATGAGGACGAGGCCATGAGGAAGGTACTGCTTCTTAACGAAAAGGAGCGGGCGGAGCATATAATGCTCATAGACCTCGAAAGGAACGACATCGGACGCGTGTCCGCATACGGAAGCGTCAATGTAAACGAGCTGATGATTACGGAGGACTACTCTCACGTCATACACATCGTGTCAAACGTTATGGGCCGGCTTCGTGGAGACTGCGATTGTTTCGACGCCATACGGGCTACATTCCCGGGAGGAACGATAACGGGTGTGCCAAAGGTGCGTTGTATGGAGATAATCGACGAACTCGAGCCCGTGGCTCGCGGCCCCTATACCGGATCGGTTGGGTATGTGGGGTTTTCCAAAAACATGGACCTGAATATCATAATACGAACTTTCGTTGTGAAAGACGGGAGGTTTTACATACAGGCAGGCGCCGGTATAGTGGCCGATTCCGACCCGGAAAGGGAATACTACGAGACTCTGAAGAAAGCCGAAGCTCTCGTGAAGACCATCAAAATGATATGATTACGAGATATGACCACAATATATATAAGGTTCTGCCGGTTTAAGTGCGACCGGATTTTCCCCTGGCCCCAAATTATTTCCAAATATTTCGAAATGTATCCAATCCGTAACCTATGGTGTGTTATAATGATGCAATGTTAAGCATCGTGGACATTAGGAACTTAAGCAATGGAAGGAGGATAACTTTATGTTGGAAATCGTAAAAAAATACGTTGTGGATGAGAGCAATAACAAACTGGCAGTTGAGATCGATATTGATACATTCAGTAAAATCGAAGAGATTTTAGAGGATTACGGCCTTTACCGTTTAATGACTGATGACAGTGATTCGGAATCGTTTAATCTTGATCAGGCAAAAGAATATTATCGTTCAGTGTCCCAATAATGGATTTTAGGTACAGAAAACAGTTCTTAAAAGACCTTGCGATGATACCGTTGCCTTATAAAAAACATGTAGAAGAGCTTGTTTTTGAAATTCTGCCGTCCGAAAATTTTGAATCGCTATTTTCCAAAATATCGAAGATGAGAGGGTACAAGGGATTTTACAAGATAAGATTAGGAGATTACCGTATCGGCGTATATATTACGTCTAACACTTTTGAATGCGTCAGAGTACTTCACAGGAAAGAAATTTACAGGTTTTTCCCGTCGTAGGGTGATGCTTAGATGATTTGACCTAAGAAAGAGGTGTTGTACAATGGATATCAAAGAAGAAACAAGGATGATTTCCTTTCCTCTTAGTGTGTTCGAGACGGCAGAGACAAAAGAGGAGCTTGAGGATTGGCTTTTATCGAACGATCCGGAATTGATTGATGAGCTGCGTAAAGCTCGTCAAGATGACATCGAGGGTAAATTTGTCGACTGGCAATCTCTCAAGAAAGCGTTGTGTATAGAGTAGCATTCTCGCCCGATGCATACAAAGTGATTTGGAATCTCCATAATGATTGATGACGGTGATTCGGAATCGCTTAATCTTGAGCAAGCAAAAGAATATTATCGTTCAGTGTCACAATAATGGATTTTGGGTACAGAAAGCAGTTCTTAAAAGACATTGGAAGGAGGAAACATCATGAAGCTAAAAGTAGTAGTCCATGAAGCAGAGGAGGGTGGCTACTGGGCAGAAGTACCAGCGATTCTCGGCTGCGCAACTCAGGGAGATTCATTTGACGAATTGTTAAGCAATATTTATGAGGCTGTCGAGGGCTGTTTATCTGTGGATGTTCGGGATATTGCCGTGTCGGGTAAGGATAAGGTAATGGAGATAGCAGTTTGAAAGCCGTAAGCGGTAAAATTCTTTGTCGGTTACTTGAAGAAAAGGGTTGGGAATTAAAGCGCATTAATGGGAGCCATCGTATTTATGCTAAAGAGGGTAGTGTTATACGCATTTCCGTTCCAGTGCACGGGAGTACACTCATGAAAATTGGTTTGCAAAAGCATCTGATGAAACTCGGTGGAATTGATGAATCGAAATTGTAAATCGTTCATGTTAGCCGACACGTGTTAATTCTAGCATACGGGATGGTATTCAAAATGGTCGCTGTCCCTATTTTACGTCTACATGGATATGGTGAAAAGAACACTCGAATATATGAAGGCCGGAGATATATTTCAGGCTAACCTGTCTCAGAGGATTTATGCCGAAGTCGACGGTATCGACCCCTGGGACGTATACGGAGTGCTTTCGTCGGTAAACCCGGCCCCCTTTGCGTGCTTTATCGATTTTGGAGATTATGCCATAGCCAGTTCTTCGCCGGAGAGGCTCGTGAGGGTCGGCTCCTCCGGAAGCGCCGAGAATACTGGTACTGGTACTGGTAATACCAGTAATGCCGGCAATGCCGGTAATATGATCGTTGAAACCAGGCCCATTGCGGGCACCCGTCCGCGAGGCAGGAATTTTGACGAGGACGAAGCCATGAGGAAGGTCTTGCTACTTAACGAAAAGGAGCGGGCGGAGCATATAATGCTCATAGACCTCGAAAGGAACGACATCGGACGCGTGTCCGCATACGGAAGCGTCAATGTAAACGAGCTGATGATTACGGAGGACTACTCTCACGTCATACACATCGTGTCAAACGTTATGGGCCGGCTTCGTGGAGACTGCGATTGTTTCGACGCCATACGGGCCACATTCCCCGGCGGTACGATAACGGGTGTGCCAAAGGTGAGATGCATGGAGATAATCGACGAGCTTGAGCCCGTGGCTCGCGGCCCCTATACCGGATCGGTTGGGTACGTGGGTTTTTCCAAAAACATGGATTTGAACATCATAATACGAACTTTCGTTGTAAAAGACGGGAGGTTTTACATCCAGGCCGGTGCCGGTATAGTGGCTGATTCCGACCCGGAAAGGGAGTACTACGAGGCTCTGAAGAAAGCCGAAGCTCTCGTGAAGACCATCAAAATGATATGATTACGAGATATGACCTCGATATGTAAGGTTCGGCTGGTTTAGATTAGACCGTGGTTCTCCCCGGCCCGAAATTATTTCCAAATATTTTCGAAATATATCCAATACGTAACCTATGGTGTGTTATAATGATCTCATATTAAATATATTGGGCATCGGGTACTTATACCAAGGATTGGTTATTGTAAGAGTGATATTAGATCAGCGATTGGCGGTTATTGGGGGGCGTTGCGGGGGTACTCCCCCGCAGAAGGGGTAGCGAAAGGACGCGCCCTTTGCTGCCGAAGCGAGGGGAAGGCCTTCCCCTCCTAATCTCTTTTACTTTTATTACTCTTATGCGTAAAACATGGAATTAAGCAATATAAGGAGGATAATTGTATGTTGGAAATTGTAAAAAAATACGGTGTGGATGAGAGCAATCACAGACTATCAGTTGAGATCGAGATTGAGACATTCAGTAATATCGAAGAGATTTCAGAGGATTACGGCCTTTACCGTCTAATGATTGATGACAGCGATTCGGAATCGCTTAATCTTGAGCAGGCAAAAGAATATTATCGTTCAGTGTCCCAATAATGGATTTTAGGACAATTATAATGGATATTAAAGAAGAAACAAGTATGATTTCCTTTCCCCTTAGTGTTTTCGAGGCAGCGGAGACAAAAGAGGAGCTTGAGGATTGCCTTTTATCGAACGATCCGGAATTGATTGATGAACTGCGTAAAGCTCGTCAAGATGCCATCAAGGGGAAAGGTGTCGATTGGAAAGCTCTTAAAAAAGCGTTATGTATGGGGTAAAGAGCGGGTATGTTACCCTGACAATGTCAACTCTTGTGCGCGGGATGGTATTAAAAATGGTAGCTATCCCTATTTTAGTCAAAGCGATTGAACGTAGGAGCAATGATGGATTTAGCTAAAGAATTTTTAAACAAATTAAAAGAAAGCATTGAGGATAATTCAAAAGTCTTAATGCGTGGAGAGTTATTTAATCCAGAATATTTACGAGGACATCAATTCGTAAATACTTTTGATAAAGTGGCAAAAACGCTTAAGAATAAGATTGACCCAGATGCAAAGCCAACAAATTTGATATGGCAACTAGAACAAGAAGTAAATAATTTTATGCCTGAAGGATATGATATCGGAAGACGTCAACGCATTGATTACGTTTTTTATCGGAATCAATACGATAGGGTAAATCAAAAGCCAACCTTTTATTTTGAATTAGAGAGCTTGGATCGTTCGCAGCTTTACGTATTCAATGATTTAGGTCGAAACAAGTTAAGGTACTATTATGGATCGATAATTAAACATGACGTAATTAATAAAATGGATAGTGTTACAAAATATAATATTCCCAGATACTTTGTTTGGTTATTAATCCTACCAGATAAAGCAGTAGCAAACTACCCTGTATGGGATATGCAGAAATTGTGGGGCACTAGAAGTAAAGAGGCTGTCATTTTTCACTCATCGCTTAAAAAGCTGTTACTTGAAAGTCCATTTAGATTTTATGATCATCTTATAAAAAGCTCGGCTCGCTTGTTTATAAGAAAGAATCACTACTTTGATGAAAACAACAATAAATCACTTATTGATTTCCAGAATGTCTGTGAACTGGTGTTTATAACTTGTACAGGGAATAGATTAATAATGTCAAGAGGCAAAGACGAATTTGAACCAGATAAGGAACAAACGGTTGAAATAAAGTGGACGTAAATATGTATAAAAAGGGACAGGCTACTTTTCTACTTGACTTTACAGTAGCTTTACATTCCGGAGTACCTGTATCAGATGAAGATTTGAATAAAATAAGATCAATAGGTTGAAAGATGAGTTTAAACGTTAAAAGCAAGATAAGAAAATTCTCAAAAATAGTGTAGGCGGATCAATTATCCCTTGCCTAAAGACAGGGTGTTTCTTGCTCACAATTGGCAGATGGGAATAGTTTCCTATTATTTAGAATTTTCTTGAAAGGAGATAAGTATGTATACTGATCAACAACTTTCCGAGCACTTTAAGCTATCTGCATTTGTTAAATCACACACAGCTATAAAACTTGGTATAGATAACACGCCAAGCGTAGAAGCCATCGCTAAGATTAAAGATTGGGCTGTAAATATCGGTGAGAAGTTATGGACCGGTCATGGTCCTGTATCTATAAACAGTGGGTACAGATGCCTGGCATTAAATAATGCTATTAGTGGTGCCAAAAAATCACAGCATATGGATGGTGAAGCAGCAGATATTGAGATACCAGGGCACACGAACATCGATGTTGCTTCCTGGATTATCAACAATATTATTGATTTTGATCAGTTGATCTTAGAAAATTATGTAAGGAATGAACCTTATAGCGGTTGGGTACATGTTTCTTTTACTAAGTCATCATCACCGAGAAAAAGTGTTCTAACAAAATTTTGGCATGAGTCAGCATACCATCCAGGTCTAATAGTCAAGTAGGTGTATTAAAACTCCCCATGGTAAAACCGGGGGCTTCCGTTATATTACTATTATGACTACGATATGTAAGGTTTAATTAGCTCAATTTGCAGTTGGGAGCGACATTAAGAAACAGGGGCAGCGACCATTTAATTCGGCTGTCCCTGTTTTGTGTCTCCGGTTGTTTGTGAGGGCAACGGGTAGCGCTGAGAAAGTGGAATCATATAAAATATAAAAGATTAGGATGGAAAATGAACAAGCTTGAAATACAAATCCTGGATACATTGAAAAGACTGCTAATCGAAAAAGTGAAAGTGTATAAACTGATTCTCTTCGGATCGAGGGCGCGCGGAGATGCCGGGCCATACTCCGACATGGATGTCCTTGTTATTGTCGACAATCCATCCGATGAGCGTGATTTTGATTATCTAAGCGATTGTTCATGTGATGCTGGGTTTGAGTATGGAATATCGAAATAGTGGCGGTTGTTTGTATCCGTTAGGAATGGGAGAATAGTCCTGAACAGTATTGGCTGCTTGCACAGGCCGTGTAGGCTGAGGGCGTGTATCTCAGAAAGAGGAAGAGATCAAGAACCATATAAAACACCAGCTCCAGCAGGCTGAAACGGAAGCCGGATCGACGACAGTTGACGCTTTTCCAGGTATTTCTGACAATGAGGTACGCCGCTTCGCTGCAATGCCTATCGGCCATGACGGTTGTATTTCGATGAATCACCGCACACCGCATTTTAATAGTTGACATTATTTTTCTTTAATTTTATAATTATGAAGGGAGAGTTTTGAATGAAACGGATTACCTTAGATGAAGCGAAAGCAAATCTGCAAGCGATTATTCAGGATGTAATCGATGGAAACGATGTAATCATAACTAAGGATAATAAATCGCTTGTTAAAATAGTACCTATGAAGAAAAAAACTCCAACCTTTGGTAGTGCGAGGGGACTGTTAAATCTTTCCGACGACTTCGATGCACCTATCGAAGATTTAAAAAACTATATCTAATGAGTTTCTTACTGGATACTAATGCCTTTCTGTGGTTCATAATGGGAAGTACCAGATTAAGCTTAAAAGCAAGAACAATTATAGAAAATCCGCATAACGAAATTATTTTAAGTATAGCCAGTATCTGGGAAATGGCCATTAAGTATAGCATTGGAAGACTTGTAATAGATATGCCTTTTGAGGAGTTGATTCCAGGTCAAACAGAGCTTAACGGAATCTAATTACTCGATTTAAAAATGAGCCATGTCATAAAAATTACAAAACTGCCTTTTCACCACCGAGCCCCCTTTGATAGAATAATCATTACACAATCTCTTATAGAAGGGATTGCCGTTATTAGTGCCGATAGAATTTTTGATTTATATGAAGTTGAACGTTTATGGGACTGAGAGACTTATTCTTTGCAGATAGGGGGAACTTTTCGTTCCATCTTATCAAACACCGGCTGCTTTAGAACAGAGACATCTGCATTGTGCGGGTTTCCGTACGACCGGGAAAGAGCGCGGTCAGTTCATCTGCGGGAGCATTGAGCAATTCTTTAGGCTCAAGTTTATGGAGGCCGCCGCCATAAACTCGACCTTCGCCGAGCAGGCTCTCAACGGGAATCGATTGGAGGACATGCCACACCTTTTCCGCTAGTTCCGGATGCTCCCGAAGTGCCTTCTTCATCCACGGTTTCGGATAAAGCATGAGGTAAACGTTGGCTGCGATTGCTTTTGAACGATTGAGAATGAAACGGAATGGGCGAGAATCTTCTTTACCGTTTGCTCTTCCCATATAGGTGCAAAGGAAAGGCGCAGTTTCACGTCGTTCCTGCCAATACCAGGGGCGGCGGTTGCGGCAGATGTATCGCCCGGAAATACCGCGTTGCCGTCCTTCTTCAAGATAGCGCCACACGTTCGGAAATTCCTTTTCGATGCGCTCTTCGGGTATTTCGCTTGTGAAAAGAAATCCAGGCTTTTCAACCTCCGGGGTCCCATTGCCATCGCACTCAATCAAATCGGTTTTGAGATAGCGCGGGCTTGGCAGAATTGGAACCAGGAATTCCAAAGGTATGCCCCGACGCTGAACGTCGGACATCGACATAATGAAGAATTCGTTAGCCCCGGTGGCAATCCCCCTCTTTACATCGAAAAGATCGCCAATGACAAGGCGTGAAGTTCCATTACCATTACTACCATTGCCATTATCATCATTATCATAATCATTATGATTATCATTGGCATTGCCATTGGACTCTCCGGCTTTGGGAAGACTCGTCCATTTCTTTACTTCCCGAAGAACCTCGATTGAATATCTCTTCTCCTTTACCGGTTTCAGAAGGGATCCTCCAAATGAAAACTTCACCATGTGACCCGGAGCAGGAGCTTCATTTTTGAACCATACGATAGCGGAGGAAACCAACGCATCGCCGAATTGAACGTCATCGGGGGAAAACCTGTGCAGGTGAAGCAGGGTTACGTTGTTAAGCAGAAATTCCTTCACCGCCCTGCCATAATTCACGTCCATGAATTCGCTCGGCATGAGCCAGGCTGCAAGACCTCCCTGTGCCATCCAATCTTTGGACAGGCAAAGGAAATAGCAGTACAGGCCACAGAGCCCGGAAAGAGGAATCCCGTGCCGCATTGAAATGTATGCATGCAATCTTTTCTTTTCGTCTCCCAACATGTGGTGATGGCGGATATAGGGAGGATTGCAAATAACAAGCGTCGCTTTTTCCGTCTCTTCCTTCGGGGGAGTCGCTTTGGTGAAATCCTCCGCCCGAATATCGAGTCCATACCCGGCCCACAATTGGCGTGCCGGTTTTCCATAATGATCATCTATTTCGAAGCCAGCGGCGGAAAATGCCGGCTTCTCTGCAAAAACGCGTAGATATGCGCTGTAGAACGAACCCGTCCCAATCGCCGGATCAAGAAATCGTACGTCGGCTTGATCCGGAAGAATGTTCTTAGCGTATTTAAGAATATCGGTAGCAAGAGCGGTTGGCGTGGCGAACTGCCCCAGGCGATTCCTCTCAGCCCGAGTTTTCTTGCCGTCCAAACTCGCCTGCAAGGCAAGCCGTTGTTGTTCCTGTTGCACGAGTCGTTTGAGTTCCGACATCGCTATAGCCCAAACTCCGCCAGGTCGTCGATTCTATGTTCCCAAACCCAATCGAGTCCTTCCGCCGCTTCATAGCCAAGATAACCACTGTCGAAGTAACCACAAAGGAATAGGATGAAGCAAACATCCTTTCCGTAGTTCGCCCTCAGTTGCGCTATCTTGACCGCTTCTTCTTTGCGTCGCTTATTTGTATTCGTGTAATCACCCGCCGATTTGCACTCGACCAATATTGGCAACCCATTCTGCGCTTTCTTCTTTGGCATGATGGCTATATCGATGGGGATATTGATTTTCGTCCGGCCACCTTCAAGCAAAACCGGCACATTCAGATGAAAGGCAAAAGTCTCGACCTGCATCTCATGAAATTCGGCAACCGAGGCCGGTTTTACATGCTTGTATCCGCGGTGTTCAAGCCAATGCCGAATCGTCGCAAGTTGACGCCTCTCCTGAGCATTCCTGACGATGGGGTCAGCCACTGCACCGCAAAGCCTATCGGCCACGACGGTTGCGGCTCGGTGAATCTCCGATTCCAAGGGTTGGTGTTCATTCTCAAGCCAGGGGAAAATGTCTACGTCCGCCAGTTTGAGAATAAGCGTCCCTATCTTGCATAGTTCTTCAATAACTGTTACTTCTTCCATCTTGGGCGAAATACGCTGATTCAGTTCCATGTTCCGCACAAGATTAGACGAAATTGAGGCCAGGCCTATCAGACGGTCGCGCGCAATAGGCGGGGCTGTCGCCATACGAAGAATTGGAAGTATCTCCGGATGCTCTTTAAGTGTATTTGGCGATATGTCCGTCAGGTTCCTCGTCAGTCTGAGAGCCGATTCAACCTGTTTCGTAGTTTCTTTCCGGGTCTCCCTGTAAGCCTTTGGGGCAAACCGCATGAACCAGTCGTTATAGGAATCAACGGACAGTGCAACGTCGGTCTTCCAAAGATGCGGCTTATCCATGTTTACGGGCATATCTCACATATATGTTACCAACATTTACACAAGAAAATCCATATTAAAAGTTCCTGCTTCCTTCGAAGCATACCGGCGTAATCAGTCTTTTCAATACCGAGTTTGTACTGAAAGGACTCCCATGTCGGGAATCACTGAAAAAAGTGAGGAAGAATTCAAAGGGGAAAGGGTAAAATAGGAAGAGGAGTAATGTCTTAGCACCGGAGGCTGCAACATGATTACATTAGAAGAAGAATTGAGAAATATTGTAAGGGAAATAGAGAAAAACTATAATCCTGAAAAGATAATTCTTTTTGGCTCTTTGACTTCAGAGAGTGTCAAAGAAAACAGCGATATAGACCTTGTCGTTATTAAGTCAACAGAGCTGGATCCATGGAGCAGGGCAAAGGAGGTTGACCGGAGCATAAGCCATGCCATCCCGGTTGACGTTTTGGTTTACACGCCTGAGGAAATAGAAGACCGGCTTAAGATTAACGACTTTTTTGTTAAAGAAATCCTTGACAAGGGCATAGTTGTCTATGAAAGATGAATATCGTGCAATCACGCTGGAATGGCTCAGTAAAGCCGAGAGCGATTATAACTTTGCAAAATCAAGTTTTGAGGAGTTCGACGATTTTTATTCTCAAATGTGCCTGCTATGTCATGATGCTACCGAAAAATACTTGAAAGCATTTATCCTATCAACCGGCAATAGGCCGGAAAGGATTCATGATCTCGTTGCCCTGTTAAATGAATGCATCTGAGTCGGTGCTAACCAAAGGCTACATGCGGTCGATGATGACTGCAGAATTCTCAACCACTACTACGTACCCCTTAAATACCCATCACACTATTTGCCGGTTACAAAAGGGCAGACGAAAGCGGCTTTAGAATCTGCGAAAAAAGTCAGAGACATGGTGCATCAGGAGATTGGATAACCTGTACAATGTGGTTTTCATGCCATATACTACCTCTCTAACGATTAACCGTGTGCATTGCCGCTTCGGGATAACGCGTACCGGCGGCAAATCCCGGAGGCGCAGCTTCACCGATATGCAGAAGATCATCCTTGCTCAAATCAATCTCGAGAGCCCGCAAATTCTCTTCAAGCCGATCCCTGCGTTTCGTACCCGGAATCGGTATGACGTCTTGTCCTTGCGCCAAAAGCCATGCCAGAGCAAGTTGCGCCGGCGTACAGTTTTTCTCTTTTGCGATCTGCCTGATCTTTTCAATCAGTTGTAGATTGTGCTCAAAATTACCGCCCTGGAATCTCGGCATGTGCCGCCGATAATCATCCGCTGCAACGTCGTCCGGCCTCTGAAAGTCTCCGGTTAAGAAGCCGCGGCCAAGCGGAGAATAAGCGACAAGTGATATGCCGAGTTCCCGGCATGTCCGTAAAACGTCGGTCTCCGCGTCACGAGTCCAGAGGCTGTATTCGGTTTGCAGCATCGCGATTGAATACACTAGGGCGGCGCGGCGAAGCGTTGCCGAAGAGGCTTCGGAAAGCCCGACGTAACGGACCTTGCCTTCTTTCACAAGCTCCCCGAGTGTGCCTATCGTGTCCTCAATCGGGACGCTCGGGTCAACGCGTGAAGGGTAATACAGATCGATGTAGTCAACCCTCAAACGTTGAAGGCTATAAGACAAAAAATTTCTAATGGCGGCAGGACGGCCGTCAAAGCCTACGAAATTACCGTCATGATTGCGCAAGGCGCCAAACTTGACCGAAATAAAGACCTTATCGCGCGAAAAGCCTTTGATTGCATTGCCGATAAGCTCCTCGTTGTGCCCGACTCCATAAAAGTCGCCGGTGTCCAGCAGATTTACACCAAGTTCAAGCGCTCGTCTGATTGTGGTTATGCTTTCTGCATCGTTCACTTTCCGTCCGTGGTAAAAATCGGACATTCCCATGCAGCCTAAGCCCAGAGCAGACACTTGAGCGTCCGTTTTCCCAAGTTTACGATATTTCATAGTTGGTGCTCCTTTCGTTCGCCGTTTAACTCAATATCATCATTTATCCAAATTTTCTTACGGATTCAGGCCATAACCGACAACCTCAAAATAAAAATAATTACCGGTTTGCTGAAAGGCTAAATTAAGCCATAGATTCATTGACGAACCGGAGGCCGGTGTATATTGCAGGTTGGGTATGTACAACGTTAAAGCTGGTGATAGTGTGGCTTGCGGACATCCGGCGGGCGTTGAGTTCCCCTGGTTTACGCCGTAATTGCTAACCTCGAAATATAAATTACCACCGATTTGCTGAGAGACCAAATTAAACCAGAGATTCATCGACGAACCGAAGGCTGGTGTATATTGCAGGTTGGGGATATACAACGCGAAAGCTGATGATAGTGTAGCTTGCGGACATCCAACGGGCGTCGGAGTCGGTGGCAGTCCACCACGGAGCGGCCACACATAGACGGGCAAACTTACATATCCGGTGGAATAGATGAAGCTCGTCTTAAGGTCGGCGAGTTCGTAGCCGCCGTCCATACCGGCGAGCCAGGCCTCCGACGGGATGGAGGCGTAAGTAGAGGAAGACCAGTAGTAGAACGTCTGCGCGGTGGTAAATGGATTACCTGCAGGCAGAGCAGGATTCGATTGTGAATAATCCGCAAGGCTTCTAAGCTCCGTTATGTTTGGCAGCCGCCAGTCGGTATGGCCCAGATAGCTCGCTTTATTCAGACATGACACGTAGTTTGGGGCATTTTGCCACGGCATATAGCCGCCGGTGCATGACCCTGCCGTTGGCGTACCGGCATCTTTAGTCCACGTCAAACCGGTGAGATTATCGGTTACCGTGCCATCGCCGTTATCGGTAAACCTGGGATTTGGCCAGACGGTTCCGGCCCGGATATCTCCGTCTTGCCCGGTGCCGGTACATGTGATGGGATTGCCGTTAGAATCCCAGCAGTTTGTCTGACCGGTCTGCCAAATTGCCGCGTTATTAAATGAGCCGGACTGTCCGGCCCGGACGGGCCAAACGGAGTTGCCGTTTGTCTTAGCGCCACCGACGGCACCGCTAGCGCCTGCGGTTAGACCGACGACCCAGGCGAGTGACGGAATGCCTGAACAAGTAGTGGAAGACCAGTAGGACGACTCCACGGTAGTAAAGCCCTGTGTGTCAAGCCATGTTCCAGAGTCACCGCCTTGCCCGATGTTTTCCAGGCTTTTCATCTCGTTTATGTTAGGCAGCCGCCAGTCATTATAGCCAAGGTATATGGCGATATTGAGACAGGCTACGTAACCAAGCGCATCTTGCCACGACATAGCGCCGCCTTTACACAACCCAACCGATGGCGTACTGGCGTCTTTAGCCCAAATGAGACCGGTGAGATTATCCGTCATAGTTTGGTCGCCGTTGTCCGTAAACCTTGGGTTTGGCCATGCTACTCCCGCTTTAATTGCACCGTCCTGCCCGGTACCGGCACATGAAATAACATCGCCATAAGCATCCCAGCAAGTCGTTTGCCCCGTTTGTGGCAAGTTGACAGTGCCCGCCCATACGGCAAAGGTCAGAATGCAACATAATATTACAGCCAATAGATATACTTTGGGCTTCATACATACACTCCAGGGTTTCTATTAAGTATACCATGTATACCATGCAAAACGCTATAAAAGGAAGCTTCATGGTAAACGAGCCGATGGTTACGGAGGACTATTCTCAAGTCATACACGTCGTGTCAAACGTTATGGACCGGCTTAATGTAGACCACGATTGTTTCGACGCCATACGGGCCACCTTCCCCGGCGGTACGATAAAGGGTGTGCCAAAGCTTAGATGTATTGAGATAATCGACGAGCTCGAACCCGTGGCTTGCGGCCCCTCTACCGGTTCGACCGGCTTAGATTCGACCGGATTTTTCCCTGGACCAAAATTATTTTAAAATATTTTTGAAATGTATCCAATCTGTAACCTATGACGTGCTATAATGATCTCATATTACGCATTGGGTGTTAGGAACTTAAGTATTAGAAACACCATGTAGGATAACAATGTTGAATACAGGATACAATAGGTGAGTTATTATTAATGTTTCCCATTAAAATTTAAGGAGGATATGCGATATGTTTAATGAAGAAAGATTAAGACAGTATATTAAAACTAACGAGGGTTCGAGACCAGGAGTATATGATGACAGTCTTGACATACCAACTATAGGAGTTGGTTTCAACTTGAGAAGAGAAGATGCAAAGGACAAAATAACACAATTAGGTCTTTCATACGATGAGGTATTAGACGGACACGTTAAATTATCTGCTGAACAGGTTGATTCTCTCCTGGATTCAGATATAGAGAACGCTATTAATATCGTCAAATCAATTTTCTCAAATTTTGACCAAATTACCGACGATAGACAAATAGTGTTAATTGATTTGGCGTTTAATATGGGGAAAACAACACTTTTAGAATTTAAAAATATGATCAAGGCGATATTGTCATCAGAGTGGGAACAAGCTGCAGATGACTTACAAAAATCAAAATGGTATAACGAGGTAGGCAGGCGGGGAAAATGTAACGTACAAGCACTTCGTTCAGGCTCCTTATCACAAAACTGCATTTCAGGAGTATAGCGCAGAATAAGAGCCGGTGATCATCGAAAACTTTACTGGAATTATCAAAGTATGCGCTGCTATAACTGATTATAGCCAGACAAGCAGCAAGGAGGCTATTCATTATGGTAATAAAAACTTTTCAGGCGTTTATTGCCGACGGGCAGGACCCACCTTCATTTTTTAATAAATTTGTAACTGCATCAAAGGTTATTGAAAAATATTATAATAATTCTTTAATGCATACAAAACAGTTGTTTAATCTATTCGGCTCTGTTGGTTACAATGTGCAAGTGGGCGAAAGGTTTGTGTGTGATATTGGAGAAAATATATTTATAGGTAATAATGTATCGATTGGAAATGATGTTGTAGTATTGGACATTGGTAAAGTTTCAATAGGAAATAATACAATAATATCAGATAATGTCCATTTGTATAATGCCGGACATGAAAAGAACAGTATCGATAGATGGCGTTGTTGTAAATTTTCGGAAATAACGATAGGAACGAATGTAAAGATAGGTGCGCGAACCGTTGTTCTTCCGGGAACCTGTATAATGGACAATGTGATTATAGAGTCGGGTAGTGTCGTTAGAGGATATGTGCCGGATGGCACCCATATATATGGAAACGAAGAAATAGTGAGTTTGCATAAAATAATAGAGAACGATCTCCTCAATCATGTCACTATTTCACTTGATAGTGATGCAGAACTGTCTTCAAAAATTAAATGGCTGAGTGGCAAATGTAACATCATTAGAATTGGGCTCCGTTATCGTAATGGGAATAATATCTATGGCGGGTATAGCGGATTCGGCCTGATAAATGCAAATGCGACGTTTGATGATGCAGAACAAATTTTCATAGGCGATTATTGTCTGATGGGACCTGGTGTAAAGTTACTGACAGACATATCAAAAAATATTTATGGAGGTGACCTGATTAACCTGATAAGAAATTGTAGTAATTCGTCAATTAAATCAAAAGGTAGGATTATAATTGGAGATAACGTGTTTATATCCGGTAATGTTATTGTTACGCCTGGGATTAAAATTGGGAATAACTCGGTAATATTTTCGCCAAATGGGATTGTTACGAAAGATGTTCCGGATAATTCAGTTCTGGCAAATGGGGAAAATGGGTATGTTGTTGAACCGTTAAATATGATAAATAACAAATAAAAAAGATGGAGAAAATATGATACCGCACCCGTATTATGTAGTTGATACATCAAGTTCAATTGAGAAAAAGAAAGTTTACTTCTGGATTATTATCGTCGCATTGATCCTATCAGACATTATTATTAAACCTGCCACTTCATTTTTTAACAAGTATCCTTACGCACCCCAAATGATAGAAATATTTTCAACAATAGCTATATATCAACTTATATTGATTCTCCTTGAAAATTATTTATGGAAAACCTGGGTTGGATGGCTGTTTAGTATCAATATTCCAAACCTGTCCGGGAAATGGGAAGGAAACGTGTGCCTGAGAAGCCGCAATGGAGTAAAAGTTGAAAATAATTTTGGTACATTAACGATATCACAATCCTGGTCTACTCTTTCTATTACCTTCGATACTAACAGGTCAAGATCTTTTAGCACGTGTGCGTTTATTGGAGTATCGGATCGATTTTATATTATAGAATATGAATATATGGCCGAGAAAAGTCACATAGAGTCAGAAGATTTTCAGGAGCACCACGGTTTCGCCAAATTAGAGATTTATGCAAAGCCAACCATTAAGCCCGATAAAATTAGATACTATACAGATAACGGGGAAACCGGGACAGTTACTTTCCAGTAGCTGACAAGCCCGGTCTGGCCGCGTAACTATTTTGCAGCAGTCAGTTTTCATACCGCTCATTATTGTATGAGTGGCGTATAGGCGTAAATAGGGGGCGGCGACCATATAGTAATTAATTTGCTAATTTGTATCCTATCTGTAACCTGACGTATGATATAATATTACGGTTTTGTTGGTAGTAAGACGATATTAATCTTTTCATGTATGTAAATATAATTTTAGCCGTTTTAACAGTAGGTGCTCCAATTATTGATAACGAGAAAGCCACCGGAATGTCTCCTAATGGGGACGGCGGACATTTAACAGACAACGAGAAAGCCACCCGTGACGGATGGGTTAAAGGAGCCGGAAATGACAAATCATATTAAAAACTCACTTGATCGATTCATAGAAGGTCAAGGTAAAAACAAAGGAAGAAAACCCGATGAAAGATATGCTTCTTTTGATTTTTGTTATAATTATTTTTACTCATTCTACAAAGAAAATAGACTTCCAGAATTAGCGAACGAAAATAATCGCAAATGAGTTGCTTGCAAGTAGGTTTTTATTTGGCAAGTTGGGGTATGCTTAGGGGCTCATCTTTTCTTCTTGAAAAAAGTGTCAGATTAGGCTTTTACAATGTTTTTTATCACAGAGGGGAAATATCTCAAAGCAAAGCCGCCGAACTCTTAGGTATAAGTCATATAGATTGATAGAGACCAGCTATGACGAAATAGTAGATGTATATATGTCCCCTACTTGTTATCCTTTCCATCGATAACCTTACCATTGCCATTTTTTAGAGTTTTTTTGGCAGTTTCCACGTCGGCCAAAGCCGCGCGCTCATCGCCAAGCATCCTGTAAACCGCGCTACGGGCAGTGTACGCACTGGATAGACCCGGATTCAACCTTATGGCAGTGCTAAGGTCGGCTATAGCTTGCTTATACTTGCCGGCATCCGTGTATAGCTTGCCACGGATCTCATACAGGGATGGGTCAAGGGGACGGGCCTCTATTTTTTTCGAGCAGGCTTGAATTGCGCTGAGGCTGGCTATGTGCCTGGCTTTCAGGCTCTTTGTATGATGTCTCTTTTTCCAGGCCACTGCGGCTTTCTCCAGCGATGCCTGGACGGATGCCACAAGAAATGGTAGTAAATCGCCATTTCCAGTCTGATCGTATACGGCCATGAGGAAAAAAAACAATATAAAGTAAACGGTGCCCCACTTCAACTTCGATAGCAGTCCAAGGTACATTTTTGCCGGCGTTTTAACCACTATAGCCGTCTGAGGAATCGTTTGCCCAGGCGCTACGGCAGGCGTTGGCACCGTAGGATCTGGCACAGCAGGCGTTGGTACCGGATTGCTAAGCAGGAAACCGCAATGGCTGCATAGAGCCGCGAATTCCACGTTATGGCCATGGCACTGCGGACAGATGACTACCTCTGCACCTGCAACGGTGTTAACGGCAATTTGCGGCTGGACTGTCTCATCGGCATATACATATAAAGGTGCCGTAAGCGGATAACCACAATGGAAACACAGGGCCGCTCCTCCGTCATTTTCGCTGCCGCAGCCTCCACAGATTGCTTTGAATTGCAGAGGTACATAAGTCGATACAATCGATGCAGACGATAGAGGCGATGCAGACGATGGCATACTATTTTCGTCATTCATATTACCATTTTCATTACCGCTGTCATCACCATCGTCCTTATTACCATTTCCCATGGCTTGTGGCCCCGCACCGGCAGTTAAGCATAGCCTCTCATCCGGTATGCCTTCCCAGGTGCCCATCCAGGCCGCAGGTTCTATGGTGTAAGCGGTAACGTTATTTATCTCGTCGCATAAGGTAAGTAAATCGGGGATCTCTGCGACCGGTTTTACGCAGGCGGAGGCTATAACGTCGGCGAGTATCTTTATGTCAGGAGCCGACGTCCGGCTAAGTTCTCTGAACAGTGCCGACTGGTTTGAGTTAAGGTAGTCCTTTTCTGAAAAAAGGAGATTGTCTCCATTATAGTACTTCTTCCAAAGTGAGGGATAAGATGCCAGCACGGTAAGTGCGGTATATATTACTATAGCTGAAAATCTATCGGCACGTGCGTTAAAATCGGATGGACTTCGCTTAGGATGCTGGTAATTCGGATGGCCCACCTCCGGGCAATTTTCGATACCCATAGTCGCAACGTAGGTACCGTCGTAGTCGATCAACATGAGTCCTGTAGCGGCCACAATAAGATTACCGTGCTGCAGGTCTCCATGGGCGATTCCCATGGCCCTCAGGTACCTGTACATGTTAATAAACCATCCCCTTATGGCAAGTATGCCCTGGGTATTGCCTTTGGCGATGCACCCGGAGACGTATTTATCTATAGACACGCCATTAACCCAGGCCATTTTAAGGATAGGGTACTTTTGCCTCCTTACAGTGATACCCGCGGGAATAAATTCGAATGACACAAAGTATCTGTTGCCCGCCTGAGCCAGGTAACGGGATATGGCGGCATAGCGGCGTTGAAGGGTGTCGGAAAAGTTAAGGAAACACTTTACTGCGTACTGCGAGTCGTCGTAGCGAACTTTGTAGACGGATGAGAAATTTCCTGAACGAACTCTGGGCAGGCCGATGGAATTACATTCTACATAGCCGTGTTTTAGCTCGTAATCGCCAAAACACCCTGCAGGGTTCTGTATGGCCTCCTGGTATTCGTCTGGCAGAGGGTAACTCAAGACTTCACCTGCTTTACGATAGATATGGACACAAGTGTGGAGTCGTCGTTTCTCAGTTCCTTGCTTTCCCTAAGTGCGACCACGAAGGCTTGAAACTCGTCGTTGCTACCGATGGAGGCCAGGACTTTCCAGGGCATTTGTCCCGCTTCACAGGATTTCAAAAACCATGCCGCAAGGGCATCGGAAAGCATATAGATGCAATCGCCGCCGGCGAGGTAACCACTGTCGACGAATATGGTCCGATTGTCCATGGCACCGACACTGCCGATAAGGTATGGTGTATTGTCGAATCCTGCGGCAGTTTCGATAGGGAAGCTCTTTATGAGAATGTCTCCTCTTACTATAAACAGGCAGGAATCACCCACACATGAAGCTTCCCACTTAAGAGTGCAATCGATGTATCTTGAGTGCCATGGTGTCAAATATCGACTAATCCCCTTTTTACCGCTCACGACGATTGGCACAATGCGTAAGCCTAAAAAAGCGGTGTGAGCCCCTTGCTCAACCTTTTCCTGGGCATACCACGGGAGTGACTTGCCTGCTACCATGAGGCCCCATCGGGCTTTTACCCTTTCTATGGCCGATTCGAGCATGTTCTTCAGGCTCTTTGCGCTTCCATACTCTGTAAGCGCCTCTGTTAGTTCCTTCGTAGAAACGAATGACTCGACGAGCATGTTGGCAAACTCCCTGGAAAATATCGATTCCGTAGCCCCGTCCGCTATAGAGAAAAGTAGTGTATCCAGATTAAATCCGGAGGCGTCCTCGTAATCCTTTTCGTCGTTGCCGTCTTTATGGGTATAGAATACGGAAAGTTTTTCTATAATCTGTACGGCGGTAACAATCTTCCCGTCGCGGGATTTAAGAGTAATTACAGGTGGGGCAGATACGTCGCCGTCTGAGAAACTATCGTAAAGTGCCAACCCTGGTACCTATGTCTACGAACTTGATTAGCGACACGAGGTCGGCATTGAAACCAAATCCGCGTGTCTGGGGTTTTACGTCGTATCCTTCCTTTCGTGCGGCCTCAGTCAGAGACTCCGGCAGGAGACTGGACATCTCGAAGAGGGTTTTGCCGTGTTGCTCCGAAAGGGAGACGTCGGAGTCCGGATACAGAAGGGGTACGGCACTTTGCGATGAGATGTGTACGTTGAAAAACAAAACGTTGCCGTTGTTGGTACTTACCCTCGACAGGTCTATAGAGTGAGGCACGGGATTGCCGTCGGTAGAGTCTCCGTCGGTTATGTTTATGACGATGGGCGGGTAACTGTTCGGGTGCTCTTTAACCCATCGCGCGAGTATACTCCTGGCGTAGTCGATGGCTTTGCACATAGGTGTGCCGTCGTTTGCCACAGGCTCGAACCATATGGGAAACTTGATGGTTTTCTCGATAGTTCTGCCGTCTCCATCGGATACGTGCTGGGTTCTTTCCTCGATGCGCAGTGGGTTATTACCGATGGCTTCTATTTGAAGCAGCTCCTGGCCGGAAAAATTTCCCGTGAAGGCCGGTGCGACGTCCGGATTGCCGTATCCTATTACCCCTACCTCGAAATAATTGCGAATGCCGTCGTCTCTCGTGCATTTAAGAACGAGGTTAGCTATCAATTTGTTTATGGCATCCACCACGCCGCGACTTTTAGAAACTGCCTGATTTCCACCAAACGGATCCCCCATAGAGCCCGACTGATCAATCAGGAATAAAAAACAGCCAGGGTTATTACGGCTGATCTCTGCGTCATACATTTATATCTTTCCCTCCTTGTAGTATTTTACTTTCTATCGAATAAATCCAGTGAATCCAAAAACATCGCAGGCCAAAATTACCTTTCTCTGGTGCATCGTATCTCCATGCTAACGATAACCGGTACCATTAATAATACTCCGGTACCATTAATAATACTGTAGCACATGGGAGCAAATCAAGGTTGCCGTTTTACTCTTAATCTCCGGTTTACGTTAATCAGCGGGGTATGCTTAAGATAAAAGTGGTTCCATGTCCGGGGGAGCTTTCGCACTTGATGGAGCCTTTCAGGGTTTGATTAACTATATTGAATACGATATGCAAACCTAGCCCGGTGCCTCCTGCTCCTCTTTTTGTCGTAAAGAACGGATCGAATATTTTGCCTAAGTTTTCTTCGGCTATCCCCTTGCCGTTGTCGGAGAATCTCAATGTTATCGAGTACGGATCTTCGGTTACTTTAATTGTCATTAATCCATTTACGCCCGTGGCAAAGGCATGCATCATGGAATTAATTACAAGATTCGTTATGACCTGGGCAAAGGCTCCCGGGTAACTGCTTATCTCCAGGCCGTCGGGACATGCTATGGTAATAGTGTGGCCTGTTTTTCTGAGTTTTGGCTGGAGGCTGATTATTATATCGTCCAGGTAATCCTTTATCTTAAACGTTCGGTAGTCCTGTGAAGTCTGGTCTGCCGATACCATCTTAAAACTCTTTATAAGCGCGCTGGTTCGGTTAAGGTTTCTGAGTATGAGATCCGACGACTCGAGTGCCGTGTTGAAATACTCCTCCATGTCGGCCTTCTTCGCAACCCTGGCCTCAAAGACCGATATAATCTTTTTTGTCTCCAAAACAAGATGCGACGCGGCTGTAACACTGACCCCCACGGGGGTGTTTATCTCGTGGGCGACACCTGCGACAAGCTGCCCCAGGGATGCCATTTTTTCGGCCTGTATCAGTTGTTCCTGGCTTTCCTGAAGATCTTCGAGAACCTTGTTCAACTCAGCCATGGCATCTTTCAGTTCCTTCGTACGATCTTCCACTTTTTGTTCGAGAGTGTGGCTGTAATCTTCCAGCTTCTCGTAAGAATCTTTCAATTTGCCGGACATTTCGGTAAAACTACGGGATAGTATTTCCAATTCGCCGGCGGATTGAAACGTCAGGGTATTGGCGGCGGAGAAATTACCCTTCGCAAGCTCCCTGGCAACCCTCGTAAGGCCTACAAGCGGCTTTGTCAACCTCGATGCCAGTACCAGCGCAATAATGGTTCCACTGGCAACAAACAAAATCAGGATAAGAAATGATCTTGTAATTAGCTCCCTGGTTTGGTTATTAATGTTTTGCTCCGCCTCCATGACCACCTTATTGAGGTTCTCCAGAGATATGCCTATGCGGAGTATTCCCCACGTCTTATTGCTCACGTGGAGAGCAACTATGAACTCCATGCGCTGTTTGCCGTCTTTTTCGTACTCCCTGAAGGCCTCGGCAGCCGGATTTTCATTAAACACGTTATCTGGTGCGCTAAACCGGGAAGCCTGCAGATCCGGCCTCAACATACGAACGAGAGCGACTCCCGCAGAGTCCATCAAAATAACGTAGCTTATGTCATTATCCTCGCTGACGGCATTTCTGGCTAAAATACTTATATTCGAAAAATTATACGTAGCGAGTGACTCTTCCATCTGGGTTCTCAGGTTAATAGAAATAGATTTAACCCGTTCCCTGAGATTTTTCTTTATAAGTGCTATATGCTTCTTTAACTCAACTTTCAACATCTTTCTTTGCCCAAAGAACTGTATGAAAGTAAGAATCACGAGCAAGCTTACGATTAATCCTATCATCGTAGACAGAAGTTGCCATCGCAGGCTTTTCCTGATTGGAAATTCCTCTTTCATTCTTATTTTAGCCCGGTACCTTCATCTGCTCCTTACATTATAACCCGAAGATACACCAAAATTATACGTCTGATAAGCAATTTTCATGGCGCAGACCCGGTTACGGCCTATCGGTTTACATTTACGGCCCGTATATGGTATTTTTATTAGATACGTACTCTGATAATGCACACTATAATGCACATTGTAATAACACAATACGTTTTATATGATTAAACTTATTTCTTTAAACCCGGCAAAATACTACCAATCTGCCCTTCTGCCGGCGGTAAGGGTAATCTTGTTTCTTATCATGATTTCACTTGTAAACGCTATGAATACCGGGGCGGCGACCATCTACTTTTACAGCGCCGAGCTCAACGTGGAGAGCTTTAACGCACTGAAAGGTTATTTCGATTCATACCTGTCCCGGTATGGCAATTATGTCTTTCAACCTTTTATCGACAAGGATACTTTCGAAAAATA
>JADFXJ010000133.1 GCA_015233615.1 Nitrospirota bacterium | reverse complement strand
AGGCAAAGAGCCAGTTGTCGGCACTTTCGCTCTGGAAAGGTTCTCTGGAAGAAGTATCGGGAATTGCCCTGCCTTCTCTTGAGACGGTAGAACGTTTTAGCAGGCTTTTACAAGCAATCGAAAAAGAGCTTCAGCAGGTTAACGTCAAAAAAAACGGAGCGTCCGAACGAATCGAAAAGCTAACGGAAGAACTTATAAAGCTTGAATCAGGCGGAGCGGTTCCAACTATCGGGGAATTGAACAATATTCGAAACGAGCGTAATAAGATATGGAAGCGTATAAGGACTGCCTGGATAGAAAGTACCCCTATCGATGAAATTATGCCGGAGAAACTTGCAACCGAATACGAGCGCGCAATCGGCAACGCGGATGAATCAGCCGACCGTCTTTGGCGCGAGGCAGAGCGTGTGGCAAAATATTCGACGCTCGGCGCGGAAAAGGAACAACGGGGTGAGGAGCTTGCCGGTTATGATTCGAAAATAGAACAACTCACCGCCAACGATCATTCGATAATGGCTCAATGGCAGGCGCAGTGGCAACCTGCCGCAATTATGCCTCTTCCACCGGCGGAGATGAAAAGCTGGCTCTATAAGCACGCAAAACTTGTCGAACTGGTTGACGGATGGAAGGAGCGCCTGCGGGCAAAAGACGTTGTTGTCGATGAAATTAAGAGATATTTCGAACTCTGTACCGCCGAATTAGCAGGGATTTGTGAACCTGGAGATGAAAAAGATGAAACCTTGTCCGGCCTTTTGATCAGAGCCGAGGAAATTATCGCCACTTTGCAGGATAAAGAAAAGAAGCGCAGTGATCTGTCACGGGACATCGATAAGTCGGACTACCAAATGAGGAATCATTTTGCAGAGCGTGAGCGTTTGGGCAATGCCTTAAATAAGTGGAAAAACGTTTGGGGAAAGGCGGTGAGCGGTGTAGGCTTTGATGAAAATGCGAGTTCTGAGGAGGTCGAGGCAATCTTAGTTGGTCTGTCCCGTCTGTTTCAGAAGGTTAACGATATCCGTAAAGACCAGATCCGTATAGATCAAATCGATGAAGACGCAAGGCGGTTTTCGGATAAGGTTTCGGAATTAGCCGGTAAATATCCGTCCGATTTGTATGGCCTGCCATCGGAGAAAGCCGCCTTTGAGCTTATAAGACGTTTCGATAATGGGAAAGAGAATCAGAAAGCCGCAAAAACTCTGGTAAATCGACTGAGAGATATTCGGAGAGAGCTTGCGGGAATCGGGCGGGATCTGGAATCGGCCGCAATAGTGCTTGAAAAGCTGATGGAAAGAGCCGGCTGCAGTAATCCCGAAGATCTTGAAGAGGCGGAGAAACGTTCAACACAATATCGGGAACTTTCGATGAAATTAGCGGACATAGAAGATCGAATGCTCGATGAGGGAGTGTCGATGGAAGAGCTTGTAAGGCAGGCAGAGTCGATACCGCCCGATATGCTTTCCGGAGAGATTCAGAAGGCCGAAAATAAAGAATCGGAAATAAAAGAGCAACGCGACCGGTTACAGGTTGCGATAGGCAGCATACAGAAAGACCTGGAGGACATGGACGGCAATAGCCATGCAGCGGCCGACGCGGCGGCAGAGGCACAGGAGGCTCTGGCCTCAATCAGGGACAACACCGAAAGGTATGTGCGCTGGAAGCTTGCCGTACTACTTCTCGATAAGGAAATAGAGCGATATCGACAAGACAACCAGGGCCCGATCCTCAAACGTGCCGGCGAAATGTTCCGGTGCATTACCCTTGGTGCATATGCCGAACTTACAACCGACTTTAACGCAAGCGATCAGCCTATCCTTCTGTGTATGCGCAACAATGGTAACAGAGTCCCCGTCGAGGGATTGAGCGACGGTACTAGAGACCAGCTCTATTTAGCACTCAGGCTGGCCAGCCTTGAGCAGCACGTCGAAAGGAACAAGCCACTGCCTCTGATTATCGACGACGTTCTTATCAACTTCGACGACCAACGCGCGTTGGCAACCCTTAAACTTCTAAGCGAAACCTCCGGTAAAACACAAATCCTGTTCTTTACCCATCATATGAAGCTTATCGAACTGGCCCGCAGTGCAGTGCCATCGAACTTACTGAAAGAACACTTTTTATAGCCACGTCCCCCAAAATATGGCAACAGATACAGGGTTATCTGTATAAAGGGAAATAAATTCCCATGCCATAGGAAAATGTTGCCTTAATGCCATCAAACGTTTAACCATTGAGCGTCAGAATCAGGCGCAAACACAGTAAGAATTAATATTGGCACACCATTTGCATAATACAATAACAGTGAATTTGATGAAGATAAGCACAATGGCAGATGTTATAGGTAAAATTATAAATTCTCAGAAACTAAGGAGGTTCATATGGTAGGATCGAACACAGTATCTCAGTTTTATACCCCTAACAATACCCAATACAATAGACTAACGAGTGGATTCAATGGTTCGCTCGCAAATAACGGCTTTAACCTATCAGCCTTAAATGGCAGTTCGACTGGAATCAACAACTTCAGTGGGTTTAACGCCACTCTTATGAACATCCAGAAAGAGATTCCAATGCCGGGCTCTCCGGCGAGCAGCTCTGTATCAAGCGGTGCATCGAGCAATGCAGCCTCAAACATAGCTACCGATGTTTCAGCGACATTATCACCACAGGAAATGCTTTTCGTATACTTTCATCAGATGAACAACTTTGCGCCACCATCTGGTTCCACCAACAGTCAACCTCAAATTCAGTCTAACAACACTGTTTCACAACCTGGCTCCACCAACAGCCAACCTCAGATACAGACGGGTTCGGCTACCAATACTTCCGCCAACGGCCAAACAGACATGCTTATAGCTGAGTTTACTAGTAACGGCAATAAATTCTTTTTCGAAGAAATAGACACAAACAGTAACGCTCTAAGCACTGACAGCTTAAAGGCCACCATGAACAAATTCATGGAAACGGCATTGTCCTTGTTAGGCCTGTCCTCAGGCACGTCTAATTCGTCGAGTTCCAACTCCACCGCAACGTCATCCACCGGGTCAACCTCCGGAGCAACATCCACCGCAACGTCGTCTACCGGGCCAATCGACTGGATAAAAAACATCAAGAATTTGTCTACGGGATCATCCGCCGGGACTTCGTCCACCAGCTCTACGAACAACACCTACCAGCCACAAACAACCGCTAATACTGCAGGCCCCGTGAATTACACACCACCCTCCACGACTAACAACGGTTACGTGAGCACTACGGCATGAATCGACCAGGACATGGCGGTGATAGGGAATGTACAAAACTACCACCTACCACCGCCGGTCAAAACGTCTCATCTATATAGCATCATTCCGCCAAATCATGTATAATCCATATTATACTAATCATGATTATACTTTGAGGCAAAATGAGATTCGTAAACAGAAAAGACGAGCTTATAATTCTAAATGGATTTTACAGGGAAGACAAATTCCAGTTCATCCCGATTTATGGCCGGAGAAGGGCCGGAAAGACAAGGCTAGTCCAGGAATTCATCAAAGACAAACCTGCCATATACTTTCTGGCAGACAGCGTTGCCGAGCGGGAGCAGTTGAGAAACCTTGGCAGGGAAGTCGGCGTTTTCTTTGACGATATCCTCGCTCAGCGGGGGTTTGATGACTGGCACCAGTTTTTCGATTATCTGAAGGGGAAGATAAATAAAAGGACGATTCTCGTAATAGATGAGTTCCCCTACCTTGTAAATTCGAACAAGGGCATTTCCTCCGTCTTTCAGAAGGGGATTGACGAGTACCTTAAAGACACAAAGCTCTTTCTCATACTGATGGGGTCAAGTGTAGGAATGATGGAAAAAGAGGTGCTTTTCTACAAGGCTCCGCTTTACGGGAGAAGGACGGGGTCTCTGGAAATGAAAGAGATGGCATTCGGTTGCCTGAAAGAGTTTTTCCCGAAGAAAAACATGGATGAACTCGTCTCCATCTTCGGCGTAATCGGCACAATTCCGGCCTATCTTGAAAAGCTCAACCCCGGAAAGAACATATTTCGCAACATAGAGGAACTCATACTCAGCAGGGGGACGTTTCTTTATAGTGAAGTGGAATATCTACTGCGTGAGGAGTTGAGGGAACCGCGGAACTACTTTGTCATTCTCAGGTCCATCGCCCAGGGCAAAAGAAAGCTCTCGGAAATCATCAACGACACCGGATTTGAAAAAAGTCTCCTTTCCCGCTATCTCGAAATACTTCGAGACCTCAGACTCGTCGAAAAAGAAGTGCCCGTTACAGAAAAATATCCAGAAAAAAGCAAGCTTGGTCTCTATAGAATTCACGACCGGTTTTTTGAATTCTGGTTTAAATATGTTTTTCCCAACAGGAGCAGACTCGAGATAGGAAAAGGCAAGGAAGTGCTGCTGATGATACAAGAGACCTTTGACCGGCATCTTTCATTTATATTCGAGGACGTCTGTAAGCAATACTGCCTGGAACTGATGAGAGATGGCAGAATCCGGTTTTCCACGATAGGCAGGTGGTGGCAGGGCAACGAGGAGATAGACATCGTTGCCCTTGACGAGGAAAACAAGGAAATATATTTCGGTGAGGCCAAGTGGAGCAAAAAAGCGGTAGGAATCGATATCCTGGACGATCTAAAGAGGAAGGCCGACCTTGTGGAGTGGCACAAAGGAAAGAGGAAAGATCATTTTATGCTTTTTTCAAGATCTGGGTTTACAGATGCTTTAAGAGAAAGGGCCCGGCAGGAAAATGTCTTGTGCATCTCCGATATTAATATTTAAGAGACAATTCGGAGACCGGTCAAAAGATACTTGTCAATAAACTGAGTCAAGGGTATGTCAGTCGAACTGCATCAACCTTCATAAGCGCAACCTCTTGATTGTAAATGGTGGAGCTGATCGGGATCGAACCGACGACCTCTTGAATGCCATTCAAGCGCTCTCCCAACTGAGCTACAGCCCCATAGGCTTATATCGACTTAAAAGTATAACAGATAGCAACTTAGATGTCAACAATAATCTTTCTCCCAAATTCTGACATAGAAACAGTAGATGTTATATCCTACTGTCATTGCGAGCACCTGAAAGGTGCGCGGCAATCTCAAGAGCAAGACGAGATTGCTTCGCTACGCTCGCAATGACAAATTTCTGTATCGGGATTTGGGTTTCTTGCATCAACTGTACATCGAGAGATTTCTAACCCGGCATACTCTTACCCTTATTGAGCGATTCGCCGACATGTCTCGTCGCCATACATATGCATATCGCTAATCATATATTAATTAATAATATATGTATACCCAGGTAAACGTCAAAGGTTTAAAAGTATAAAAAGAAGCGTCCCCGGTATCTTTGTTTAAATAACCAATGTCGAGAAGATGAAGCCGCCCCCGATCATCTATTTCATAGCCGGTTAGCGTAAGCTTGGTGTTAGAATGATCGAATTTGACTTTTAACGTTACGGGACGTTGGAAAGTTACGTCCGGCTCCGCCGACAACACTATTACAACGCCGCAGGCCTTACCGGCACGAAGGTCAAGTGTGCCGTCGTTGTAACCAAGCGATATAATCGTGTCATTAGATAAAGCGCCTCCGGGAATCACTACAACCGTGCCATCGATGGGTGTCCCCGTATTGCCAGCTTCTAAAGTTCCGCCGTCTTTGCCCACCTTAAAAGATTTGACCTCCACGGCGCGTCCGTGTTCATAGTGGGCCGGCTTTAAATTGCCTGCCATAAGATACCCTCCGGGTAGCATCAGAAAGATCGCTATCGTTAAGCTTACGATTAACATATCATATTTACAAAACGTGGTTAATCCTATTGTTTATATTGCCTGAGAGTACCGGGTTCGCTGCATAAACGGACGACTTCGATCGTTGTTCCGTTATGGTACCAAACCCGGCACACCAAAGGCTTATTGCTTAATCCTCTTAATCTTAATTATGGCTTAATTCTTTCGCTTGCCGGTGGTACGGGTGCGGTAATTATAATATCCTCCCCGGACGGCGGCATTACTTGTCATATTGCTCCGGCGGGCGTCGGGACGAGAGTGATACTGGCAATATCGGCCCAATCGGCGCCGGAACCGTTTGGCTGATTATTGCCCGGACTGCTAACGGGTAAATATCCGCTAAACCCGGATGTTTGCTCTCTGCTCGTTCCCTCATAAAGCTTAATCGATACTGTGTAGTTAGTGCCTCCATGGCCATGATCGCTGTAGTAATGCAAGCGAACCTTGTATGACGGCTGGTTATACCTGATTGTATTGGCGTATGTTAACGTCCAGTGTTCCGGGCCATATCCGGTTGTCACATCATGGTCCAATCTGCCGCCGTCCGCGGTAACCAGGTGATAATAGCTCGAATAATCTCCCGTCGGATCGATAACGTACGTATCCACGTCAGTGTCGTTGGTATTCCAGGTGACGGTTACCAGCATAACCGCCGCGGTAGAATTAAGGTTAAGTGTAAAATCCGTGGTCATCATGTTATTAGGGAGGTTAACATAGATTTCTCCGGGAGTTTCGGAATTCCCTTGTGTTACAAACGTCAAATGATTAACGCCGTTTTCCAGGTTGATCGCAATACTAAAATTACCGCTATTATCTACATTCGTAATAAACTCGGTCGATCCCACCAAAACTTTGAGTCTGGTAACCAAAACCTGGCCGCTCGTTATATTGCCCGTCAGGGTAACGTTTCGATCCGTAACCGTCTGCCCGTTCGTATGCGACCTTACCGTTATGACGGCGTTGGCGCTGCTGTTGAAATGATTGTCCGCGTCGGTAAGAATGCTCAGATAGTTTTCGGTAAGACGTAAAGATCCGTCTCCGTTATATGTAATGACGTCATACCCGGCATAGGCATAGAAATTTCCGACTCCGAGATTGAATAATGATGGAGGATTGTATGTTATTTGTTTTACCTGGCCCGGATTATTAGGGTTGTATATCGAAATAACATAGGGGGACGTCAAACTGTTGATATCATAAGCCAGCACCGAATGTGCCCCATTCCGGTTGCTATGGGCCAGATATATCAAAACAGGGTTACCCGTATTTTTCAGTGCACCGTAAATAGAGTTGTACCTATCCTGATCCGATAACATTCTTCTCTGGTCCCTCACAAGTCCACTATAATATAATGTGAACGTTCTTGCCGTCCGGTCAACATTTACAAGCTGCATCAGATGTATTTGTCCGGTATCGTCTATATAAAACGGCACCGGAGTCATACTGGTATCCGTAAACGGTACCGTAATAGACACGGGTTGATTGAATTGCGTTACGTTGCCCGCATTCAGGGTAAGCGCAACACCCGCGTAAGTGCCGTAAATCGGGATTAAATTGCCGGTGTTATATCCTAAGGTAACGTTAGTGCTTGCAGATAAAGCGCCACCCGGCAATGTAACGCTTACGCCGTCGATTGGTGTTCCTGTATGTCCCACCGAAATCGTTCCTCCGGCGGCAGGGATTGGTTGTGACGCAACGGGTACGTTACCCGCGGGGATAAAGACGGCGCCGGGAGCGGGTGTCGGATTGGTTATTGGAGTTGGTGTCGGTGTGGGTAGAGTGGTTGCAACCGTAAAACTCATGCTGCCGTTCCACATTGCGATTCCACTTACAAATAATTGTATGTTCGCTCACCATTACCCTGTACGCTTAAAGGTGTTTGCTGGCAATTGCAGAGCGTCGTTCGATAGTTCTATAGTAAACACGGCACCATCTTCTACGTTATCACAATATATTTTGCCACCCATATATTTTTCGATTATAATTTTTGCCATATATAATCCGATACCCGAGCCTTTTGCATCAGTTTTAGTTGTAAAATAAGGTTCGAATATTCTATCTTTTATTTCATCGGCAATGCCACCGCCATTATCTTTAATTTCCAATGTCAGATTATCTTTATCGCTACCATCGTAAGTAGCATGATTTTTATCGATATTTACATTAATTTCTCCTTCCCCTCTATTCAATATTCCATTTACCATAGACTCGATAATCTTATCTTTTGCATTGTTTATAAGATTAATCAATACGTGTTTGAACTCATTTGGGTAACCAATTATATCTTTTGCCTGACATGACAATATCTCGAAACAGTTTTGAAATTCGATATGATTGCCGAATTTCATGTTGTGGATCTTGCAATTAATCTTATAAGATATATCATGATGTTTTAGTTGTGAGGATAAGATAGAGAATACCTCCGCTATCGATAACCTTAAATCGAATATTACTTTTGTCTTCGATGGTTTAAGAAAAGCGGAAAATTCGTCTATTGTTTTCGACATATGATGTATTTGCTGCATTATCTTGTCGGTACTCGCATCTATATATAATTTATCCAGTTCTCCAAAATCGTAAGCATCTTGTAAATCCTGAGAAATTAAACTGATTGCATTCAACGGCTGCTTCCATTGATGTGCGATGATACCGAGCATCTCACCCATAGTAGCCACCTTGGATTGTTGTATCAATAATGTTTCTAATTCGATAACCCGTTTTCGCAACGCACAGATTTCCTGTTCACGAACGTTATTTTGATTGTGGATACTATTCATATTTATACCTCGAAATATGAAAAACCGTAATCAAGCAAAATTTTATCAAACAATGCCTCTTCCATATTTTATACTATTAAAACCAACTATGCTATACATACTCACATTCTTATGAGCCAGATTGCTCTCCGGGTACCTGATAATTCTATTATATTATAATACGCGGCAGGTTACAGATAGGATACATTACAAAAATAAATTAAAAATAAATATATTGACTTATTTCATATGACATTTTTGTGCTTTCCTACATAAGGGTGCCATCCATAGAAATATGTCATGTAGCACTGCCGGACAATATCATTATGAATGCTTCACGCTTCGCATAACGTCTCCAAGTGACTTATCCACCTTGCAAATATGATTTACCAACCAATCGTTAAGGAACAACTTAAACCTGGTTAGATAAAATTCGGTCGGCCCGGTACCGGCAAACTCATTCTTAAAATCGTTAAACTTCTCCCAGAATTCCGTATGTTGCTCCTCATGCTGCAGAAGCAGCTTAGACGGGTACTTAGACTGTACCATAAAACTTTCTTCGAGCGCAAAATGTAAGACGACGTATTCTTCAAGGAATTTAATCGCTTTTGCCAGTTGTTCGCCGTCAGTGTTATTGTTTACGGCATCGATCAGATTTGCGGCCATCTTAAAAATTTCCTTATGCTGCATATCTATTTCCTCAATGCCAACCGACAAGTCTTCAGTCCATTCTATCGCCACACGAAACCTCTTTAACGTTTAAAATCAAATATGTTTTCTTCTGAATTTAATCATCGGAGCATAATTTTTTTAGAGGATTAATCATCGAAAATCAAGTAATCCGAATAAAGTTTCGATGCCTTCGTCTGGTATAACACGCGAAAAGCGTTAATTTCGTCCAGGTTTTGTGTCAATACCGATACGATGCCTGCATCTATTGCACCTTCACCCGCCATAGTTGACAATATTGCAATTGCTTCATCGACCGACATGCCTTTTCTGTAAGGTCGATCTTCGGTTAGAGCCGTAAAGACGTCCGCCACCGCGATGATTCGCGCACCAACGGAAAGATTTTTCTTGTCGTGGTGAAAGGGGTAACCCTTGCCGTCAAGCCGTTCGTGATGAAAGGACCCCCAAGTGGCGATTATCTCAAGATCTTTTATCGGCTCCAGCAAAATGTATGTATAAAACGAGTGCCGCTTGACAATGTTAAACTCGGATTGAGTAAGCTTATCGGCTTTTTCTAAAATCTCAAGCGGGATGGCAAGCTTGCCAAGATCGTGCAGATAACCGGCTATCTTTATCATGTTGCATTCTCTTTCCGAAAACCCGACAAGTCTGCCAATGGTTTCAGCCGTTGCCGCCACTCCCGTTGAATGAGTTGAGGTAAACTTGCTCCTGAAATCTATGAAGCGACAAAACAGCTCGGCTAAACCCAAAAGCTCATCCATGTTTAATTCAATTTTTATTAAACCCGAGCGCCTGTTCACTATCTGATCGATTGGAGAATATAAAACATCGAACCAGAAAGATTCCCGCAGTGCCAGTTTCTTAAAAACGTTAACGGCCTCCGGAAGAAATTTTGTGCCCACATTTTCATCCAGTTTATCGCAGATGTCCTTTACCTGGCCCAGGATGTCTCTTTCCAGATCCACGAGCGAGTCCACCCTGTCGGCCAGATGCAGAATATAACTTGCTATAGGAACACGTTCGAGAGCCTCCGGACCTGTGCCGAAATCTCTGTGATGGAAACGAACGATGGGAGCAACCTTTTCGAAGGGTTTGAAACTATTTAAAAGCGAATACCCGATTTCTGCGTGTTTTTCGATCTCCGCCGATTCATTGTCGAATTCGAGCAACTGGATTCGTTCATAGCATGAAAACGCGCCACAGTCGTGTAAGAGTGCCGCAATCGTAAGATTATTCTGGTACTCGAGCGACATACCCATCTCCGTAGCTACGCCGAGACTTATGGCGGCTACACGCTTATGATGGTTTACCACCTGCTTGCTTATCAAATCCATCGAACTCGACAAGCACATGACTATATCCAATAAAGATATATGCGCGTCCCGTATCATTTACGCAAGTCCCTGTAAAGTTTCTTAATTTGGTATAACATGGTCGCCTGCAATGTGCTTTTGCAACAACTTTGCATATCGCCGGGAAGCTCCTCCTCCCAACATAATTTCCATAAGTCTTTTATTCTATCCGTTTCTATACAAAAATAGCAATTAATTGACGCCTCCCGGGTCTGCGTCATAAAAAAGGGTTTAATGGGTTGAGCTTTTTATTTGGCCATGT
>JADFXJ010000132.1:8605-10864 GCA_015233615.1 Nitrospirota bacterium | reverse complement strand
ACCTGTGTAAACGTGGGAGAATTCGAAGCGGAGTTGCTGCTAAACCAAAGGCCGTTTGTGGTGGCGACGTACGTCTCGTTTGAATTGGCAGGGTTGACGCTACAGGATTCCACGCTGGCACCGTTGAAAATTTTTGTCCACGTTTGACCCCGGTTGGTTGTTTTATAGAGGCCGCCCTGTATGTTGTTACCTCCCCAGTTTGTAAAAGTACCAACGTACCAGGTATTTTGGGTGCTATCGTTAGGGTCGATAGTCAGATTCTTTGTGTAGTAAAGCATTCCCGGGTCGCTGCGGTCCGTCCAGGTATTGCCGCCATTACCGCTTATGAAAACGCCGGAACTTTGGGTAAAAACTCCCTGTGGGTTGATCCTGGCCGAGAAGGTGGTCACGAGGGTGCCGTCGTTAAGGACGTAGACGTTGTATGGATGCCCCTCCGTGCGCGGCGGACTCGTGAGCAACGTCCACGTTGACGCCGCTCCATTTTGAACGTCGCCAGACACGTAAATACCACCCTGGGCTGAGTTTACTACGCTGGCGTACATCCTGTTGGTGTTGGTCGGATCGATGGCCGTCCATATGACCGGATAGCCAGGATTGCCAAAGACATGGAGTGTCGTCCAGGTTTGCCCATTCGTCGAGTAGCGTATCCCTCCCCCGCCAATAATGTCGATTACGGCATCGGAAAGACCTACTGCTTCGTATATAGTACCCGTTCCATTTGACTGGCTCGCGTAAAGAGTACCGTTAGAAGGATGTTTGGTAACGTTGAATACCTCCGTCGAATAGTTATCGTGTCCGTTGATATTGAAGTCAAGTCCCGTCCAGTCGAATCCCCACGTATTGCCTCCGTCCTTGCTCCTGATTGCGGCAATATCCGCAAAGCCGGCAAACACGTTGGATGAGTCAATCCAGGCAAGCCACAGGGCTGCGGTAGGTTCGAGTCCGGCGCCACGGTAATACTGTCTCGATGGCGTGGGCGCCCCCACTGGATGTTGTACCGTGTGGTCGGTATAAATCTGGTGCCATGTCGTGCCTCCGTCGGTAGTCAGGTGAGGTACCCCGCCTTTATCGGTATAGACCACTTTGGTGGAGTCGTTTGGCGCTACCGCAAGACCAAGAGGAGTATTACTCCACCACCAATTGCCGCCGCCCATATCTCCCCCCTGGCCCGTCCATCCGGTAGAGATATTTTGGTTGTTGGTGGTCAGAAAAACGCTCTGCCAGGAGTTCCCTCCGGTGGTTGTCTTATAGATAACGGGGGACGCGCCAGAGAGTGCTTGTCCGACGGGAGCAATACGGCCGGCAAGGTAGGCGGTGGAGATATCGCTGGCAGCCATGGACACGAGTACCGGTTGGTCGCCAACTGCAATGCCGGTGGTTTTCTGTATCCAGTTTTGCCCCACGTCAAGAGTATAAACGTTTCTATAAAATCCGTATACGTCTTCGCTTGTCAGCGGATCGTTTTTACCGGTAACGTTCACCTTGTTAACGGCTGCGGTGACCGCAAAGAAACGGGTAGTTCCCCCCTGTTTTGCTCCGGCAAAGGAGAAAATGGCCTCGGTACCCGGGATTCCGGTAACCGGAGAAAGAGTGAACGTGGAGCCGCCGTCGGTGGAAACCAGAAGTCCGGCGTTAATACCGGCATAAATGTTTTGCCCGTCGAAAAAAGCTCCCCCTATGGACAATCCGCTACCCGTGGCATCGGTGTATTTCAGGGTAAAGGTGCTTCCCCCGTCACTCGAAAAATAGAGCTTGTCAACGGTCGTTACGAGGAGTCTCGTGGTGCTGCCGGGGTCGGCAAACAATTTGAAAGCCCTGTTAGCAGCGGCCCAGCCCGACGACACAGTCCACGTCGTGCCGCCGTCCGTGCTCTTCGATGGACGTGCCGCGTTTGTACCGTTATTAGCCGAATAATCTATCGAATAAAGCACGGACGGCGAACTGGTAAACTGAACCAGAGTGTAATGGAACGACTGGATCTGTCTGAAATCGACAACGTTCCATGATGCGCCCAGGTCGGTGGAATGAAACAACCCGCTCATGTCACACGCAATATAGAGTTCGTTACCGTTGTACGGGCTGAAACCCGGAGAGTAAAGGGCACCTCCCCCTCCGATTCCACGCGAAAGCCATTGTGAGGGAGGATCCGCCTCGCCCGACGGGGCCGCTATAAGAAACCATGCGATAAATAAAATACAGGCAATCGTTTTTATCTTATCGACGATTGCCATTCGATTCCCGTCCGATTTCCATTCGATT
>JADFXJ010000132.1:0-8505 GCA_015233615.1 Nitrospirota bacterium | reverse complement strand
CGATTTCCATTCGATTCTCATTTTCCGTCTCCTGTAATGCTCGTGTCAGTCCCCTTTTCCCTGGATCACGTTGACGACGCGCCGGCCAAACAGTGGTGCCAGCCGTTTGCTTAACTCCCTGCCCGGATGGGAATCTCCCGGTCTGCCCGCGTAGTCGTCCCTGAGATACAGGCCGCCTCCCGTCTCCATCTCCCGGAAATCCCATATGTAGATATTATCACCCTTGTCGTCCCAGTCATTTTTGACCCACTCGAAGAAGGCCTTAGCACGCATGGCACTCTCATTATTGGTTTGGCTCTGCAACAGTGCCGCTCCCGTCCAGATGATGAACTTCGTATTCGGAAACTCGTGAAGTTTTCTCTTTAACGATTCATACTGCAGCTTGTAGTTTTCGACCCTCTTTTCCTTCGAATGGATATCCGGCCTTCCCGTATCCGGCAAAACCGCGGATACCGGAAAACAGTGCTTGAAGACAATGACGTCGTACTGCTTTGTGAGGCTTTCCAGCGTTACTTGTCCTTCGAATGGAACGTTTCCGGCATGATTGACCCAGATATTCCAGAAGTCGTAAGGATAGTTTTCCCAGGGGTATGGGTTGTTTGGATAAGCCATCTCGGTGATCCGGTAGTCCGTACCGTTTTGCGCGTTGTAGGACTGAAACCATTGGGCCACTCCACCATTCCATATTTGCTGTCCGGTGCTGTGATGAAGAAAAATGATGCTGGCTTTCCTGTTGTCACCCCTGGCGTTGCCGCCAACTCCGGCTGGAAGGATATCGTTAAACGGCCGTGCATTATTTGGGGCTACGGTGGTGTCCGAATGATTAGACGATGAACTCCGGCCAGTGCCCGGAGTTCCCGGGACGGAAATGGCTTGTTTACAAACCCCGGATAGTTCGCTTTTATGCTCGTCGAGGCATCTGGCCACTCTACCACCGCCAGGCTCCACTCCTTTGCAGAATCGCTCTCTTTCCGGTGTACAATCTTGCCACCAGTCTTGCGCACCGCAATACTCCGGTATGAGCACGAGAGCCAACACCATAAGAACAAAGGCAATAAATTTCCGGTAATCTTTCATGACATTCCTTCCTCTTGCCAATAAATCGCCGACATCAAAAAACATATACCATTCACGTAGTTTAAGTAATAAAAACACGTTAATCCGATATTGCCATAATAGTTCTCGCCATAGTTAAGGTTGGGACTGCTTTGCAACCATTTTACCACACCACAATCAGCTTATGCAATATTCCAAAATACCGATGTTATACCAAAATACCGACATAGAAAATGTCATTGCGAGCGAGCGGTCTGCCGGGCAGTCAGCCAAATTCGCTGGATTGGTGTGGCTCGCAATGACAGTACAATACAGCATCCGATGTTTCTATGTCGGGATTTGGGATATTAAACTTTAGGCCTGATGTTACCGGGCTGTGTTTGCATCGGGGAAAGCTCAGGAATCGAACGTTTCTTCGTAACATAGTCGCCTTATTCTTTGAGTGCCTTTTCGATTAAGGCAACGGCCTCTTTCAGCAGATCGTTTACCTTAATGCTTTCCACAGATACCTGCTGGAGAACCTTTGACAGGGCTTCGTGGTTAGAAACCTTTTCCGACCACTTCAGGTATGTTTCGGCGTGCTCTACGTTGTGAAACTTCCAATGTTCGACCAGTGATTTCAATTTCTTCATGTCTTCCATAAATCATTGCCTCCATAATGTAATGTCGCTGAATATCTACGCTAACTACACTATCACGGCCAAACAAAAAGCTCAACCCCTCAGACCATTTTTTATGACGCAGACCCGTTCGCCAGGGGGGCAAACAGGCAGATACCTCCGGTTGCCAAATATTTCCGAACGATTCGTCGTATCCTTGAAAAGATATGTGTAATTGTTGTAATCTAATAGAACTGTGTGGAGCATACTCTAATGTATTTTTGTGAGCCCGTTTCAGGTAAACGTAGCTTGCATGTCAGGAAGGTTCGAATATGGTAAAAAAAGTCGCAGTAAATAAGCTTAAGCCGGGCATGTTCGTTCATGACCTCAACTGTGGCTGGCTGGATCACCCGTTTTTTAGCTCGCGCTTTAAGATCAAGTCTTACGACGATATAAAGAAGATAGCCGGGCACGGTATCAGAGAGCTCTACATAGATACCGATAAGGGACTGGACGTCGAGGGTGCCATGTCCGAAACGGAAGTGAAAAAGGCACTCCAGAAGGAGATAGAACAGGTTGCGGCTTCCCGGCCGGTTCCCGCCAAAGAAGCTCCGGTAAAGGAAGCTCCTATAAAAGAAGTTCCCATAAATGAAGAGATTAAGCGGGCGAAAGAAGTTAAAGACGAGGCGAAGAAACTCGTCGTCAACATACTCGAAGAAGTTCGGCTTGGCAAGCACATTGAGACTGAAAAAGTCGGCAGCGTGGTAACGGAAATGGCCGACTCCGTTTTTAGAAACCAGGATGCCCTCATAAGCCTTAGCAGAATAAAGTTGATGGACGAGTATCTGTTTTTCCATTCTGTGAGCGTATGTGTGCTCATGATCTCTTTCTGCCGCATAATGGGAGTCGATCGTGCCACTATCAACAACGTAGGCGTAGGAGCGCTCCTGCACGACATAGGTAAAACAAAGACCCCTCCGGAGATATTGAACAAGCCCGGTAAACTCTCGGACAACGAGTTTCAGATCATGAAGCTCCACTCCTCGCACAGCTATAAGATACTGCTGGCTAACGGGGGAATTCCGGAGGTCGGTTTGCAGGTGGCACACGAACATCACGAAAGATACGACGGTTCCGGTTACCCCAGGGGATTACGCGGGGAAGCAATATCAAAATACGGCCAGATGGCGGCAATCGTCGACGTGTACGACGCCATTACCTCCGACAGGTGCTACCACAAGGGGTTGCAGCCCAGCGACGCAGTCAGAAAGCTCTTCGAGTGGAGCAAGTTCCATTTCAACAACGAACTGGTACAGTACTTCATAAAGTGCGTCGGCATATATCCCGTAGGCACCCTCGTCAGGCTCGACGACGACAACCTTGCCGTAGTCACGGAGGTTGGGAGGAAAAACCTGACGACCCCAAAGGTTAAAGTAGTTTACAGCACCAGGCAAAGAAGACTCATAAAACCATTTGAGATAGATCTTGCAGAACACCCGAACAAGCGAAAGATAGTCGGTGCCGAAGATCCCGCAGAATGGGGAGTAAACCCTTTCGATTACGTAGGTACCGGTATTTAATCCGCCACCGGGACAACGATTCAGGAGAATGAACCAGGAGAACGAACCAGGAGAACGAATATGTACGGCAATCACGTCTTAAAGATTAGCAAAGAGCTCGGACTTCGGGCTATACAGGTCAATGCCGTTGCCTTATTGCTCGACGAGCGGGCGACGGTGCCTTTCATAGCCCGTTACCGGAAAGAGGCGACCGGGTCTCTTGACGAGGTGGCCATAACGTCCATAAGAGATCGCCTGGAAGACATGCGCAAGCTGGACGAAAGGAGACAATCCATAATCAAGTCTCTCCAGGAGCGGGGCGTGCTGACCATAGAACTAAAGGAAAGTCTGGAGGCGGCCGAAAACATGGCAACCCTTGAAGACATATACCTTCCACTACGTCCCAAACGGCGCACACGGGCATCCATCGCCCGCGAAAGGGGTCTTCAGCCCCTGGCCGATCTTTTGATGACACAAACGGTTTGTGACGTCCTCGCCGAGGCAGCCCTTTACGTGGATGCCGAAAAGGGAGTGCCATCCTCCGAGGACGCATTGCAGGGCGCGAGGGATATAATCGCCGAATCGATAAGCGAAGATCAAAAGGCTCGTGCTCAAATGCGAAATCTCTTTAACGACAAGGCCACCCTACGTTCTAAGGTCGTTAAGGGCAAAGAGGAGGATGGGATAAAGTACAGAGATTACTTCGATTGGGAAGAGCCGGTTAAGGGATCTCCTTCCCACCGTGTGCTTGCCATGAGGCGCGGCGAGACGGAGGGTTTTTTATCCCTGCGTGTGCTGCCGGACGAAAAAGAGGCGCTCGGCATTTTGGAACCGCTCTTTGTTAAGGGACAGGTGCTGTCTCAGTCCAGTGAGCAGGTATCCATGGCCGTATCGGACGGCTACAAGCGGCTCCTTGCGCCTTCCATGGAGACGGAGATTCGAATGGAGTCAAAGAATCGCTGCGATAAGACGGCAATCGGCGTATTTGCGGACAACCTCAGGCAGCTCCTTTTAGCGCCGCCGCTTGGGCAAAAGCGGGTGCTTGCCATAGACCCCGGATTTCGTACCGGGTGCAAGGTCGTGTGCCTGGACGAGCAGGGTAAGCTGCTCCACAGGGATACCGTTTACCCCCACCATTTGGGAAGCGGGGGCGGGCGGGCTGCCGATGCACCGCCGGCCGCCGGTACTCTTGCCGAAACGCCCCAACGGTCGGAGGGCTTCGTGAAAAAAGCGTCCGATAAGATAATCGATCTCGTGTCGAAGTACGGCATAGAGGCCATAGCCATAGGCAACGGCACCGCCGGCAGGGAGACGGAGGCCTTCGTGCGCTCTCTGTCTTTACCCGCGGACGTAGCCGTAATAATGGTGAACGAAAGCGGCGCCTCCGTGTACTCCGCCTGCGACGCGGCCAGGGAAGAGTTTCCCGACGAAGACGTAACCGTCAGGGGAGCCGTTTCCATTGGCAGGAGGCTAAAGGATCCCCTTGCCGAGCTGGTTAAGATACCTCCGCAGTCTATCGGCGTGGGCCAGTACCAGCACGACGTCAACCAGAGCGCCTTACAGCGGAGCCTCGATGACGTGGTCGTAACATGCGTAAACGCCGTTGGCGTGGAATTAAACACCGCCAGCAAGGAGCTTTTGACGTACGTTTCCGGTATCGGTGAGAGCCTTGCCAAAAATATCGTCGGCTTCAGAGACGCAAACGGGCCATACGTAAGCCGGAAAGACCTGTTAAAGGTGCCCAAACTCGGTCCAAAAGCTTTCGAGCAGTCGGCAGGATTTTTACGGATACGAAGCGGTAAAAACCCCAATCAGCCGGGATTGGTGGTGGGTGCTAAATCGAACCCTCTCGATGCCAGTGCGGTACATCCGGAGAGCTATCACGTTGTAGACGCCATGGCCGGGGACGTTGGCTGTACCGTCGAAGACCTCATGAGAGACGAAAATCTGCGTAACAAGATCGAGCTTTCACGTTACGTGGGCGCCTTGATTGGGATGCCGACGTTAACCGACATAATGAAGGAACTGGCCAAGCCGGGAAGAGACCCAAGGGAAAGCTTTGAGATCGTTCGCTTCGAAGACGGTATCAACAAGATAGAGGACGTAAAACCCGGAATGAAACTTACCGGAATCGTAACTAACGTTACCGCTTTCGGCGCCTTCGTTGACGTAGGCGTACACCAGGACGGGCTGGTTCACGTTAGCCAACTGTCGGACCGGTACGTCAAAAATCCGTCGGACGTGGTAAAGGTAGGCCAGAAGGTGACGGTTACCGTGGTCGAAGTGGACGAAAAAAGGAAGAGAATATCCCTCTCCATGAAAGGGCCGGTAACCCCGAAAGGGCAAGCAATCCCGGCTAAAGCGGCGGTTCCGGTTAAAGGGCCAGCTTCCCCGGCGAAAGGAAGCGGCTCCGTGTGACACTTTACGGTAGCAGTACAACGGCTCGGTTATCTGTTTATCGTTCCACACAAGCTGTAGAAACACGCCTGATAAAACAGACATAACAAACTGAGCAAGCAACACCGACCAAATGTTCTTTACATTCAGAACTCCTGATCCTGGGGAACCTGATATGATACCAAGTCGTATACTAAACGTAGTTTGGTATTTTGAAAGATCGTTTCAGACTCATTGAGGATTTCACATGTCTATATTCAAGCAGGATCGATTCTATGAGCAATATCAATTAACCGTCTTTGAACTGATTCTAAGTTATGGATGTCATCTGCATAGCATCGTTTAGACAATTTTTAGCAATAGAAAAATCCGTTTCCATTAACATTGATGACAAGTTTTCATATCGTTGCAGCTTATCATATATCGATGGAATCGCATCTATAGTTGATAAAGATTTATTTATACTAGATGATCAAGTTTTTTTCGTTTGACATTTTTATGAAAAATGGTATACAGAATTGTAGTAATACATTATAATATATATAAGCGTTCGTTTATGCGAATAAACCAGAGGAGGTTAGGCGATATGTTTATTTGGAATGTATTGCCATTCGTAAACGACTATGTTGCGTCATTAGATAAAGCCTTAACTGAATATAAAGATGGTTGCGAGTTATCGTCATTACAGAAGAGATGGTTGAGTATATGTATAATGGGTATAATCAATGTCATTAACTTAAGGATTTGGAGCATACCAAACTCCGATATGAAAGGATTGTCATTGCGAGCGAAGCGAAGCAATCTCTCCTTTTCCAAGAAAAGGCCACGCCCCGCGAATGCGGCAGACGGCTCTTTCAGATGTACTCACAATGACAATAATAAATATAATATCTAATGTTTTAAATGTAGTTGAGAATCATATAAGGTATTGATAAATATATCAATAATATGGCATAATATAGAAGTCTATATGGCAAATTATATAATAAATATGAGGAGAAATAACATGACTGAGCTAAAAGTTGGCATGGAAAGTGCTTTTCAAAAGTTGTGCCAGTTTTATAGGTATTCTTAAAGAAAAAATATTTTCCAATGAATTCGTTAGCAAACATCGTAGTAAAGCCGAAGATTTTACACGTGACAGGAAGTTGCCATTCCATACGTTGTTGCTTTTTCTGATAAACCTGGTGAAGGGATCTTTACAAGACGAATTGGATAATTTTTTCAAAATTCTGAACCAATCTGATATAGCAGTAAGAGAGGTAACGAAAAGTGCGTTATGCAATGCGAGAAAAAAGTTGAAGTATGGGGCGTTTCAGGAATTGACACGAGACGTAGAAACCTATGGTTATCGCCATGTATTCAAAAAGAAGTGGAAGGGTTTTCGTCTTCTTGCGGTTGATGGCAGCACATTGCAGGTTCCCAGGACGGCAGAGGTAACCGAACATTTTGGGGCATGGCATCCGGCTGATGGACAACCTTGTCCGGTTGCGAGAATTTCAATGATGACAGATGTATTAAACGATTTTATCGTTGATGCCGTAATTAAGCCCAAAGCCATTGGTGAACGGTTGCTTGCAATGGAACACATGCAACATATAGGAATAAACGACCTGGTGCTGTTTGACCGTGGGTATCCGGCATTTTGGCTTTTTTCGAAAGTTCGTAGCCGCGGAGCGCACTTTTGTGCCCGGATGAACAAAGGCGTTTGGAAAGTAGTCGATGATTTTATTGCCACGGGGTTAGAAGAGCATATTGTCAACCTAAAACCTGGCGCACAAGTGGTGAAGCAATGATGGAAGATGGGGTTGCCGATAGAACCGATGGAGGTTCGTCTGCTCAGTATCGTGCTTGATACGGGGGAGACGGAAGTGTTGATTACATCTTTGGTGGCGAGCCAGGACTATTCCCATGGGGTATTTAAGGAACTCTATGGGCTCAGATGGGGCATTGAAGAAACGTATAAAACAGCAAAAAGCCGCCTGCAGTTAGAAAACTGGTCGGGGAAATCGGTTGATTCGGTGTATCAGGACTTTTATGCAAAGGTCTTTGCGTTGAATCTCACTATTACGCTCACCCATCCCGCTGATGAAGAGATAAAAACCCAATATCCGGAAAGAAAGTATTCTTATCAAATCAACATGACTCAAGCGCTATCAAAAATGAAAAATACCGTTGTTTTGCTCTTTACTGCAGAAACCCCTCTTACTTTATTGACTCAGTTGATGGATATCTTTTTGAAAACCATTGAACCAATACGGAAAGGAAGGCATTATTCTAGGAAAAAACGTATGGGGTATCGGAGATTTGCAACATGCTACAAACCGATTTGCTAAGTTAATGACATTGACTCAATAGTTATTTCCTCAAGAGATTTTAACTTCTCATTTAATCTTTCAAGGGTTTCAAGCTCTCCTTCCCATTCGAGCAATTCCATATCGTTTATTCTTCCATAAAGAGAACTCCTGTCAAGTTTGCCGTATTTGGCTTCGAAATCTTTCACTTTATTTTGAGTTCTCCGGATGGATTTGCCGAGAAGCTCTATTTCGGTATGTACCGCTCCCCTGATTTTTCGTTTTGTCCAGTCATTATCGGTTTCTAAAACCAGCCTTGTCATATTCTCACCCCCTTCGAAAACGGCCTATTATGAATACTTTCGCATGTCAAATATTCCGATATGATGACTTTTCTCCGCACGGAAGCCACGGCACAAAAAATATCTAAAGGGGTTTTCTCAAGTCTTTACGGCTTTGACCGGCTATTTTTCGGCATGTTAACCGTCGCAACCGACCTCTAACCCCGGATAAACCGGTCATTTTTTCGGTAAATCAAAACTTTAGGTTAAACCTTCGTTTTTAAAAGATAAGCATGGTGCCCCCTAGAGGATTCGAACC
>JADFXJ010000017.1 GCA_015233615.1 Nitrospirota bacterium | reverse complement strand
TTCATCACCTGGTCAGTAACTTTGGGCCACCTTATTGAAAAAAAATTACGGACACTCCAAAAATTGACACTACCTCACTTATTATTGTATGATAATTACGTAATTACACACTACGTACATATACTCGGGATTGAGTTAAGTTAAAATTATGGCAACACATTATCGTTAGGAGGATATAAGCCTTTTATTAAGGTTATCAGGCATGGACAAGTTACTCTGCCAAAAAGATTTAGAGACGTATTAGGCATTAACGATGGCGATCTCTTAGAAAAAGTAAAAGGCGGGATTATAAAAGGCTATCCCAATATTTTTGAAGGTAGAATTAATATCAATTACCGTTTCTTGTTCCTTATTGAGACAGATTCGTATATTCTCTTGCGTTGCGGCAAGCACGATGATTTTTTCTAATTCGTTCTTTGATTACAGCACCTTGATTACTGCGCCTCAATAAAGTCATCAGGGCCCAAGGGAATTTCACTGTTTTCTATGATAAAACTTCCACGTTTTTTGTATCTTTTATCGGTACATGACTGGGGCAGCGCCTGGTCGCCCGATAGAAATCCCTTTTCGAGCTGGACGAGTGAGCCTGCTATGTCCTGCACGGGGGAATTGACAGTTACCGTCCCTTCATTGCCCGAAATATTCGACGAGGCATGAAGAGCCTTGTCTCTTTTTTTGCTCCACAAGAAAACGGCGTCGGAGTTAATCGTTATGTTACCGCCGTATCCGTTATCGGCGTCAGCGGAAATCTGGCTGCTGCTCATCTCTATAAGAGTATCTGAATTTATAATGACGTTACCGCCGTTTTCACTACCGGAGGCGACTTTTGTTGAGATGAGGCTGTTATTAAGGAGGATAACGTCTTTACCTTCGATCACGATGTTCCCGCCGGTGGTTGTATCAGAGGATGTCTATATATTTCCTTTGTCGGCCATCAGCATCTCTCCAACGGCCAGCGTAGTTTTACCGGCATTGCCGTCTCCATAGCTTGCCGACGATATCATCCCTTCATCTGTTATATCGATATAATTCGAGTGAATACTTATCGTACCGCCGTTACCCTTGCTGTCGGTCTCAGTATAGATGCCGCTGCTAACATCGTAAGCGCCGACGATGAAATGTCCTGATATGGTAATAGTATCTTTTACGTTAATCGTTATACTTCCGCCGGGAGCGTACAGATAACCGTTTGTCAACGTAATGTCACCTCCCACAAGCGCAAGGTACTTACCATCAGGTACCCTTAAAAAGCCCCGTCGACCTTAATACTGGAATAGCCACCCGCGTGGCTCATGTCCAGAAAGCCAAATGCTGATGGTGGTGGTGCAACGGTTAACACGGAGTTTTCCGGCTTTGATGCATCGAATCTCCCTCCATCGCCAAGCAATATATAATTGGCAGTGGTCGCGTAAAACGAACCCTTTACATCAAGAGCTGCGTCTTTGCCGAAAACGATACCATAGGGGTTTATCAAAAAGAAGTTTGCTCCACTGATTGTACAGCTCAGCTTGCCGTCTATCGTGGAGGCGCTTCCACCGGTTATACGTGAGATAACGTTCGTAACGCTTGCGGGCCCAGAAAAGGTCGCGCTCTCGTTTGCCATTATGTTAAAAGTGCCGAAACTGAAAAACAGATTGCTGCCCGTTAGCTGCCCTAAGGAAGAGCCGATATTGTAATTCGGCCCGTTTACGGAACCGGAGGTTCCCAACGTTCCATCGAGTGTAACCTGCGAATGCAGAGGTGAAGGGAAAAAAGAAATTAAGGACAAGTACAATAAAAGGGCTAAACAGCCCACGATGGTCAGCCCCGATAAATTCTCTTTCATTCGGTTCATTTGGCGCTCCACTCTTAATAGAATTATTTTCACCCGGTGCATCTCATGTCATCTAAAACCTTTATAATCAGCGGCTTTAAAACCGGAATATCATTTGTTACCACCAGCCAGGTTCTCTTATAATTTATGCCAAAGTAAAAATGTGCGATTACGTCTCTCATACCGGTCATTTTCTTTCACGGAATTTCATCATATTTTTGCCTTAGATCAAGCGGGATGTTTTTCGATGCCTCACCGAGAATTGAAGGGCGAAAACTACCAAATGCTTTTGCTTTGTCGTTACCCTTTTTTTTTTGGTTTTCTTTTTTATGTTCGCCTTATTAACGGGTTCGGACTTTGCCATGGCTTATACGGAGCCCGACCCCGGTACTTTTCATGACAACAAGCTGCAGCCTTTGCCGCAATTGCAGCCTCAAGGTAAGGAACCAACCCTGGTTTTACCTCAAATTCCCAAAAAAACCCGGAGGACTTAACCTCCGGCCCCAAGGTTTACGTTAAAACAATAGTCCTCACAGGCAACACTGTGTTTTCAAATGAGGAGCTGTCGAAAATTACGTCAAAATACACCGGCACGGAAATAACCTTCGAACAGCTTCAGCAACTCAGGTACGAACTCACCCTTTTTTACACGGACAAAGGGTACATAAACTCCGGGGCTATCATACCTGACCAAAAGGTCACCGAGGGCACCATAGAAATACGCATTATCGAGGGCACACTTACTCAAATAGAGATAGTGGGACAGCGACATATCGATGCAAGTTATTTGACGGGCAGACTATCCCTGTACGCAGGCCCGCCTTTAAACGTATACGAGTTGCAGAGGGGGCTGCAATTACTGTTGCAAGACCCGATATTCAGCAAATCAACGCAGAACTGCTTCCGGGAGCAAGTCCGGCGGAGAGTATCCTGAAGGTGAAAGTGGAGGAAGCCCGCCCTAACATACTACGGGCTACCCTTCAGGCATATATCCAACTTGCACAGAGACCTTCAGAACTCGGTCATATTTTTCAAAACAAGACATGCAGTGACGTCACGAGGTATAAGACGGCAGTTTAAAACTCGTTTTCGTCGTTTAGCTTGCCGCCTTAGCCGGGTTGGATGAATTGTTTTTGCCAAAACGATGGCATTGCCATAGACGAACTTCGAAAGCATCAAGATATCAAGAAATAAAGCTTGACAAATGCTATATAAAGATAGTTATATTTAAAAGTAAGATAGATTTAATGCTTACATAGGGGGTAATCTTAACGATGAGAAAGAATGACGACTTTGTAAAAGGTGGCGGCGACGCAGAAACAAAAGGAAAGAGCAGCACCGGTTACGAAAAGTATGACAGCACTTTCAAAAACGCATCTAAAGCCTTTGAAAGGCTTAACAACCTCACACCAGATCTTTCAGACGAAAAAAATATCGACAAATCCTTAAGGCTGCTGATTCTTTCCGCATGGAGCAGCCTCGATAGAATGAAGAAACTCCAGGATGAGATTGCCACAAGACTCCAGGAGGCGAAAAAGATCGCAGGCCTTGTAAGTTAACAGGCAAAAAAATCGATGCCCACCCGTTATCCAAACATTCGATTTTGACACCATATATATCTGCGGGATCATTGCTTTATGTATATGATCATTGCCGACATGATATCGTTTCTATTTTTGCTTAACACTTGTGAAATTTCCTTTGACAAATGCAACACGGTTGCATTACCATATATCAATGAGTACAATTTCGCAAATATACGAATTCCTTAAAGAAAATGGATTCAGGCTAACCAGGGTAAGGAAGTCCATTATCGAAACGATTGTCGAAAGCGTAAGCCCGCTATCGGCCTCGGACGTAAAAGATCTGCTGAAGCACGACAATCTTGAAGTGAACAAAACGACGGTGTACCGGGAAATCGAGTTTCTCCTTTGCCAGAAGGTCATACAGGAGGTAAACGTGGGCGATGGGAAAATGCGATACGAATTAAGCCACTCTCCCCACCACCATCATCTGGTATGCGTAAAGTGCAATAAAATCGAGTGCATAGAGATAGATAATTGTATGGAGAACGAGAAGAATTTCGTCTCCGAAGAGCGAGGGTTCATAATATTGAGCCATTCTCTGAAATTTTATGGCCTCTGCGCCCAGTGCAAGTGAATCCGGCCTGGTGCAGGTGACTCCCGGAGGTTGTGGCATACGTCGATGGCAGGAAAGCGTTTGACTTTTACGATAAATGCGGCAGTGGCTATTATAGCCGTAACCCTTTTAATCCCGCTTGCGGCTAGCGGCGGGATCGACGCCCCCGGCGTAAGGCAAGCCGATACAGACATAAGGCAAGCCGATACAGGCGTGGTAACGGTGGCTGCCAGCTTTTACCACCTGGCCCACTTTGCACAACAGGTAGGCGATGGCGGCATAAAGGTAACCAACATAACTCCTAACGGGGTTGAGCCCCACGAGTTCGAACCTACTCCAAAGGACGTTCGGGGGATTTACAAATCGCGGGTCTTCGTGTTCAACGGGGCAGGCATCGACGCCTGGGCCGAAAAACTCAGCAGGGAGCTGGCGAAATCCGGAGTCATAACCCTCAACGTATCGTCAAATATAACCATGCGAACCACCGGACAAAAAAACGATTATACCGATAGCCGTACTGTAAACCACAACGAAAGCCATAAAATGGCACAGGATAGTACCCCAAATAAGACGTTTGACCCTCACTTCTGGCTTGACCCGGTATTGGCCCAAAAGGAAGTTGAGGCCATCAGGGATGTCCTGGTCAGGGCAAGCCCGCAAAAGGCGGCTTTGTTCTATAAAAACGCGGCATCTTACGTTGAAAAGCTTAAAGCCCTGGACGAAAAATACAGGGAAGGGCTGAAGAACTGCCGGTTACGGGACATAGTCGTTACACACTCGGCCTTCTCTTACCTTGCAGCGCGCTACGGGTTTAAAACCATCCCCCTGACGGGCATATCGCCGGTCGAAGATCCCTCCGCACGCAAACTCGGCGAGATCTCCGGATTAGTTAAGAACAAAAATATAAAATACATCTTTTTCGAGACTCTGGTAAGCCCCAGGTTGGCAAAAACTATAGCAACGGAAACCGGCGCCTCCACACTTCCTCTTAATCCGATAGAGGGATTGACGCAGGAAGACGTTAAAAAAGGCAGCGATTACATCTCCCTTATGGATGATAATCTGAAAAACCTAAGAGTCGCCCTATCGTGCCAATAGAATGTTCGAATGGAAGGCGTAAGTGGGAAGCTTAAGCTGGATGAGTAAATGGAAAGCGTAAGCAGACGTAATCGGGAAGCGCGCCGGGAGGCTCAGACGAGAGATGAAAATATGCACTGCATCGAATTGAAGGATGTTTCTTTCAGCTACGACGGCAGCACGGTACTCGAAAACGTGAGCCTCGCCATTGCCCCGGGCGACTACGCCGGACTAATAGGCCCTAACGGAGGAGGGAAGACCACTCTGCTGAAGATAATCCTCTGCCTCCTGAAGCCCACGACTGGCGAAGTATGGCTCTTTGGCCAGAAGGCGAGCGATTTCGGGGAGCGTAACAGAATCGGGTACGTTCCCCAGCGGGCGGTGCAGCACGAAAACTACTTTCCGGCTACCGTGGAGGAGGTCGTAGAGAGCGGAAGGTTCTCGCAAATGGGCCTATTCAAGTTTTTTGGCAGCGTTGACCGGAAAGCCGTAAGTACCGCATTTGCCATAACCGACCTGGAAAACAAGAAAAAACGCCTCATAGGGGCACTATCCGGGGGAGAGCGACAGCGCGTATTCATAGCACGCGCACTGGCCGCCGAGCCGGACGTACTCATACTGGACGAGCCCGTAGTTGGCGTGGATGCGGCCTCACAGGAGCGCTTCTACTCTTTCCTCAAATACCTGAACGAGCAATTAGGTATCACTATAATAATCGTATCCCACGACATTGCCGTCATATCCAAGGAAGTCCGCAGCATTCTGTGCCTGAATAAGAATCTCTTCACCTGTGGCTACCCCAATCATGCCACGGAAAAGGAGCTTATAGACGAAGTCTACTGTGCCAGTGTAAACTCCCTGGTACATAGGCACTGACACGGCCGAAGCGCAGGACAACACAAAGGAGCGCTGTATAACGTAAGGGAGCGCAGGAGATACCATACGATGGAAATATTCGAATTCGGATTCATGATACGGGCCTTCATGGCGGGCGCTGCCGTAGCCGTAATAGCCCCGCTTATAGGCATATTTATGGTGGTAAGACGCTACTCCCTGATGGCCGACACTCTGGCGCACGTCTCTCTCGTAGGTGTAGCTATCGGCCTTTTGACGAAGACATACCCGGCCTTATGGGCCATGGCTGTATGCACGGCCACTGCCGTGGGGATTGAGAAACTGCGTTCCGGGGGGAAAATGTACGGCGAGAGCGCAGTGGCAATCTTCTTTTGGGCCGGCATCGCCCTGGCCGTGGTGCTTATAAGCATGGCCAAAGGGTTTAACGTCGATCTCTTCAGCTTCCTTTTCGGCAGCATCACCACGGTTACCGACACGGACTTATACTTTATCGGCGGCCTTACCGTGGTAGTCATATCGGTGGTGGCCGTGCTTTACAGGCAGTTCTTTTCGATCTCCTTTGACGAGGAGTACGCGGATTCAAGCGGAATAAGTTCAAAAACCTATAACATGATACTTGTCGTGCTGGCGGCGGTAACCATCTCCATGTCCATAAGGATAGTCGGCATGTTGCTCATTGGAGCTCTCATGGTGGTGCCGGTAATGACTGCGATGCAGCTTGCCAGGAGTTTCAAGCAAACTATAGTGATGTCCATCGGAATATCCATCGTCTCCGTAATGGCCGGACTTCTTACGTCCTACTACTTCGACCTGGCAAGCGGCGGAACTATAGTACTGTCAGCAATTGGTTTTTTCCTCACCGCGACGTTTCTTAAAAAGCTCACGAGCAAATACAGGAAAATGACTTCCGCAAAGGGGGGCGCTGCCGGTGGGCAATAGTTCACGTTCAATGTCTCAGCTATCAAAAACAAAACGCGATTAATCATCCATCTACTACCATCCACTGAAGTCTAATCCACTGCCAGTGGAGCGTCCCTTACGTGGTCGACGATGCAGAAAAAACCAAAGGGCTCCGACGTTGATTCGTTACGCAACTGGTGGGGCCTCAAGGGCGGTACGTAAGCCACGTCCATAGGCCGGAGCACGTACCGTACGCTGCCGCAAAGCAATATCCCGCTTCCTCGCACGCATATTATCACGTGTTCGTGGGCGTGTTTTTCAAGACTGGAATAGCCGCCGGGCTCTATCTGGAAATACCTCAGGTCGAAGCTCGTGGACTCACCGCACCTGCCAATAAGCTCTTGCCTGGATACGTCCCTGAACGGGAGTCCACCACCCGGTGCCGCAGATATTGCACCGTCGGCACCGCCAGCCTTATAGACGGTTGGCCGTCTGCCCCTCCAATGGAAATTCCCGTCAAAGGGCAGGAATTCCACAATAGCATTTTCCGCAACATTTTCTGTAGCGCTTTCGGCGTTAGAGCCATATGGCAGTTCGCAAGACGAACTCCACGGGGATATTTCGGCCGGTCGAAGCTCGGGAACCGCCATACGCTCGCGGAAGGATGCGTTTATCCTTTCGAGAAAAGTCCGGGCGTTTGCCGTAAGATCCGGCGAGTGTGACAGAATCGCTCCACCGACGAGGTACACAGTGTCCTCACCATAGAGCGAAGCCATGGAGTCGATGTTATCGAGTTTCATGCCCCCGGCAGGAACCGGGAAGACCGGCTTCAGGTGGCCCATCGGACTTCTTAGCCTGTCGTTCAGCCTTTGGCAGTCATCCACGGGGAAATTAAACCGTCCGCCCACATTGGGGTATATGACGGCATCCGCTCCGAGGAGCCTGAATATGGCACCGAGCAGCACCGCCTGGGTCATGCCGTGGGTAGAATCGTGAAAGTACGTACCGGTAAGTGCCGGGTGTGCCATTACGACAAGGGGGTAGTCTTCGGCTATACGCCTGACAGCATCGGGGCCTAATATGAATGGCGCAAGCAACAGTCCGCGAACACCCCGCCGGAGGGCAAATTCTACACGGGTTATGAGCCTTTCGGATCTCTCTATAAGGTTTGGCAGGTAGAGGGTGGCTCTGCCGGTTTTTACGTTGGCCCTGTCTACGGCCTCCTGACAGAGAGTAACCCGATCCTCGAAAGGGCAATAAGAATGGTCCGCCAACCCATGGTCGTCCTTTATAATATCAACACCACCGAGGGCAAGGGCATAAGCCATTTCGGCAAGTTCCCCGGCTGACAAACCCATGGGTTTCAAAGCGGTGGCCAGGAGCGGACGGCCGTAGATTCCTATAAGCCGCCTGATGCCTTCTATGCCGAAGTTCGGGCCTTTAAACCGCTGAAGAAAGCTCTCCGGCAGCGTTACGTCAACCACCTTTATGCCGCTTTTCAGGGAGACGTTGCCGTAGAGCACGTTCAAAAACTGGGGCAACTGGTATGCCGTAATTTCGGCGTTATAAGCGATCACGGCGGCGTAACGTTCCGGGGAACCGTCCAGGGGTGTAATATTTTTCGTCACGCCCACGATTTTTTCGTTTATCTCCGCCGTGCGTACAAGCACCTCCGGCACCTCTACTGTCTGCTCCAGGGCGATGGCCCTGGCAATCCCCCAGGCGATTCCCTCCGGGGATAGTGGCCCCCGATTGGATGGATGACGGGAATCGGGGCAGGTTATCTCGTAGGTTACGTCTATGGTGTCGAATTTATCCTTTAAATGGCCCACTTTTGACGGATCTCACTTAATTTTCATTTTTGGCATGGTTGGATTTTCGGGGTTCACGATGAGTGTCTGGCCTTTCATATCTATGACGACGTCGAGTTCCTCCATCGGTATGGCACCGAGCAGAACTTCGTTACCCAAAACAAAAGCGTTGGTAACGGCCATCCTGTTGGCGAAACGCAGTTCAAGGGGGCCGGCGATATCGCAGACGCTGGTTTTGCCATCGGCCAACTCGATTTCACGCTTTTCGAAGACTTCCAGGCCAAGCTGTATTTTTACATGTTCGGGTATTACGAGCATGTACGCGTCCGAGTCTACCAGGCAACGGGTTGTCATCCTCCTCACTTGTGCTTCGGCAATATAGCTCCTCCGGCACAAGGAGAGATCTTCCTGATTGGTCAAAGTTACGTCGGCGTAAACTAAACCCATATTATGCCTCCTCAATACTTTATCGATATTTTAACGTCCGTCAAAATTAACGTCTATAGCTAAAACGTCCGATATACTTAGTATTATAGCAAACGCTGAGAATAATTTCCGTGCAGTGACCGTGAAGAAGCAGGATTATCGGAGTTTTTTTGTTTGAATTTTGTTTGAATTGGTTTGATTTTTTTTTAATATGTGATATAATAATTGATTGTACGACGAATGTGGAAAAACTAAACATAAAATCAGGATAAAAAATATAAGGAGCGGAAGAATAATAAATGAAAGAAAGAGACATCTTTGAGGAGATAATCAATATAGGTAAGAAACGCGGTACTCTTACCTACGATGAGATCAACGACGCACTACCCTCCGAATTCTTTTCACCTGACGAAATAGAAGACTTGATGGACCTTTTGCAGGACATGGGCGTTAAGGTCGTCGACCAGGAACGTGCCGCGGCCGTGATGGAGCCCGAAGAGGAGATCGAAGGGTACGAAAAAACGGAAGACCTTGTCCAGGCCTATTTCCACTCCATGGGCGATATTTCCATACTCAGCAAAGATGAAGAGACCGAGTTGGCTAAAACCCTCGAATACGGCCGGGCAATCATCAAAGACATAGTGATTTCCATCCCCCTTTTTAAGAGGATAGAGGACGGCCTGGATTACAACGACGATACCCTGCTCGAAGAAGAACGCGCGGAGGAGGCCTTAAAGCTTACACTGGAGCGGCTCGAAGAGCTTATATTGTCCATCAAACAAATGGATAAGAGGATTGAGCCTTACGGTGACATTAAAGACGTTCGGAAAAAGGCCAACCTCAAACAGTACGATTCCGCATCCTCAAAAGGCCCCGGCTCTCTTTTCAGGGAAGTCATCGGCGAATACAAAAGAGTCGAAAACGAGATCGGTATAAAGGTGGACGATCTCAAGAAACACTGGGAAAGGGTAACCAAGGCAAAAGAGCTCATAAGCAAGGCTAAGGACGAGCTGATCACGAGAAACCTCCGACTGGTGGTAAATATCGCAAAAAACTACGTCGGCAGGGGGCTTCCCCTTCTGGACCTCATACAGGAGGGCAACATCGGCCTGATGAAGGCAGTGGATAAATTCAAGTACGAAAAGGGTTTTAAGTTCAGCACCTACGCCACGTGGTGGATAAGGCAGGCGATTACCAGGGCTCTTATCGACCAGACCAAGACGATAAGGGTACCCGTTCACATGATGGAGTTCTACAACCGGGTAACGAAGATATCCAGGGAGATAACCCAGCTTCTCGGACGCGAACCGACCAACGAGGAAATCGCGCAGAAACTGGACGTTCCCGTCAGAAAGGTGGAAGAGGTATTTCGCGCCATACAGGACCCTATTGCCCTGCAAACTCCCGTCGGCGACGAGGATACCGAGCTGGAGGACTTCATCGGAGACAAGAACAGTCCTTCGCCATTTTCCGACGCCGAAAGGAGCGAGGCCTCCGAATACGTGCAAAAGGTGCTCCGCACCCTTAGTGCCAAGGAGGAAAAGGTCATCAGAATGCGCTTCGGCATAGGAGTAGACAGAGACCACACACTGGAAGAGGTGGGAAGGCACCTGTCGATAACGAGGGAGCGTGTAAGGCAAATCGAGGCAAAAGCCCTGCGTAAGCTTAAGCACCCAAGCAGGCTGAGAGCCCTGAAGATACTTACTTCATAAATCGACATTAATTAAGGATGCCTTGATAAGAGACATCTTATGAAGGCATCCTTAAAATAGGACTTGACCCGTAAAAAGCGGCGGTGGTATTAAGTACCATTACCGCTTTTTGCTTTTTCATCCGTCAATCCTGCCAACTTCCGATATTCGGGGTTATTCCACAACAGGGTAAAGGCGGGATTGCCTTCTAAGTCTCTTTTCGAAGTCGGGTCTGCTTTAATCGCTTCTTTCAGGTTATGCAGGCATAGCTCCGTATCGCCAAATTTTAGATATACCGTAGCTAAATCGAAATAACCCTCTTTCTGGTCCGGATTATTATGAACGGCATTCATAAACGCGGCGGCGGCTTTATTTAACTCACCTTTTTCCAGATAAGCGTATCCAAGGGCATTGTAGCCGTTAAATGCTTTAGGGTCTAATTCAATCGCGGATTTTAACAACTCTATCTTATCGTTAACGTCGGTAATATGATAGCTGGCAATTATTCTGTGCGCGGCTTTTTGAGTTTTGTAGATTTCCTTTTGCGTCTGCTCTTTGAATTCGTTGAATACTTTTCTTAAATCCGAAATTCTAATGTAATTAAACAAGGTTAAACCACCGATAAAAACACCTATAATCGTTACGACGACTCCAATCGTCGCTATTATTATGTTTATTTCGGTAACAAATGTGTTTAACGTGTCAATATTCACAGTTTGACGGTCCCGTCGTTAAATGCCATCGGATTGTACCCCCTCAGGTATTACTACACGTTTCTAACCGATCATTCAGTAATTCATTCGGTAATTTAGTATTCCACGTTATTCCACATATCGCGGTTAAAGACGTAAACCTTGTTACGGCCGTCTTCTTTGGCCTTGTACAGGACGGTATCGGCGTACTTGACGCATTGCCAGAACTTGTCGGCACTCTTTGGATACTCGCTTACGCCTATACTCACTGTCTTCTTAAGCACCCCGCCGGGAAACTCTATGCTCTCGTCCTGTATCTTCTGGCGAATCTTCTCCGCAACCTCAAATGACCTGCCCTCAATCACGTCCACGAGGAGCACTATTATTTCCTCTCCACCGTACCTCACTACGATGTCCGACTCCCTTACCGAGTTCTTTATGATGGAGGCTATCTTTCTGAGCACCTTGTCTCCGACGTCGTGTCCATAGGTGTCGTTTACCTGCTTGAAGAAGTCTATGTCTATCATCAGGATGCCAAGGATGGTGTTGCGCCTCAACGTTTGTGAGCAAATCTTAAGGTTTACCTCGTCGAGGAACCTTCTGTTGAACAGTCCCGTAAGCTGATCTACCAGGGACTGCTCCCTTAGCATCTCCATGAACGTCTTCGCTTCGAGTACCGGCTCACCCTCCTGAATGAAGCTCTTAACGTAAGGTATGGCGGCACGCACCGACTCCGCCGTCTCGCTGTCGTAGACTATCTGCACCACGTCGCCTACCTGCCCGCCTATGTAGATGGGTATGCATAAGTAGTTGAGAGAACCCTTAAGACTTTCCCCGGCAAAGGCGAAGCTCGGGCAAATCAACGGAAATTCCTTCGAATCCACGATGCCGCCCGTCCTTTTGGCCCGACACTCGTCGGCGTTTCCCTTTATCACCTCAGAGCACCAACAGAATCCGCTGCCGGAATCTACCTGTGCTCTTTCCATACCCGCGGCAGTTTCCTCCTGCATGCACGATACGCTGATACTCTTAATAGTGTTTCTCTGGCTGTCTACCTCGTATATCGAGTACTTGTGGATGCCCATCTCTTCGATGATCTGCTCCAGCCGCATGAAAACCTCGCTCTTTCGGGAATCCTTTTCTATGGTACGCTTAAACTTGTATATCTTAACGAGCATATCCACCGTTCTGGCGGTGTCTTTCAGTGCGTTACCGCTGTCCTCCATCTGGTAGCCGATAAGCAGGGAAACCTTATTGCTCACGGCAAAAAGGGTTTTTGACAGGTTGTCGGTCATGACGTTAAATCCGTTGGCCACGTCCCCGGCCTCGTCCAGGAGATTTACAATAACTTTCTCGCTGAAATCCCCGTCTTCGACCTTCTGGAATCCACGGTTTAGTTTCTGGAAAAGACCGGTGTAAGGCTTAAAGAAGACGTAAATTATATACAACGTGCCTATGGAAAAAATCAGGGAAACAACGATCATGTAAGAGATGGCGGATATGCCTTCCTGCCTCTGGGTACTCAGGTCCATGACGAGACTTACCGCTCCCAACACGTCTCCGTCTTTAGCGTTGTGGCAGTTCAGACACTTTACCCTTTCATTGGCGGTGGCCTTGTAAGGTATTACGAGAGAGTACTCGACGCGGTTTAAGTCCTCCTTCAGGGAAGCCTTCATCTTGCCGGAATCGAGCACCTCCATCTCAAGGGGAGTTTTTATATGAGTGGTATTCTTTTGCTCGCCGAACTGGTTAATTACCGTAGCCCCTCTCAGGATATTCACTTCTTTCAGACCGCGGGCTAATTTAATCCTGTCTATGAATACGTCCTGCCTGTCATAAACACCGAGGATCATGAAGGAAGTAATCGTATCCCTTATAAGTTCTGCTACGGTTAAAGCTTTTTCCTTCGCGGTCTCCAGGCTGAAGTTACGAAAGCTCAGAAAGACAATCCCCTGCACGATAATCGACAGGAGGATAAACGACAAGACTATGCGTATCAATAGTTTAGTCTTGATAGATCTTATTTTCCACATAACATATAGATAGTAATATTTATCGATAGATTTTTGCAATTACATTCGGAAATTACCGTCGGAAATCACATCGGTCACTTACGCTGGGGATTAATTACATCGGAGAGCACACAATGTACGGATACTCAGTCCTGGTGCAGGTTGAAGATCGTATCGAAGGAGCCGTCTAATTTCAGGAAAGCTTTCAACACCTCCGGGTCGAAGTGTGCGGGCACAGTCCGCCCGTCACCCTGGGTGATAATCTGCATTACCTCATCGTGTTTCAGTGAATTCTTGTAAGGCCGCTTGCCTCTGAGGGCATCGTACTGGTCGCAAATTATGACGATCCTCGCCTCAAGGGGAATATCCATGCCGGAAATGCCGTTGGGATAACCGGAGCCGTCCCAACGCTCGTGGTGGTTAAGGGCAATAGACTCGGCCATCTTCAGCTTTGGAAAAGTGGAGCCGGATAACATATTGGCTCCTATTGTGGTGTGTGTCTTCATTATAGCGAACTCCTCAGTTGTAAGGGGGGCAGGTTTGAGGAGTATGCTGTCGGGTATGCCTATTTTACCGATATCGTGCAGAGGGCTGGCAAAGGTAATGTCATCGATAAACTCTGCATCCAGGCCAAGGGCTTCGGAGAGCTTTTCCGAATAGAGGCCGATACGCTGTATGTGGTATCCCGTGTCGGTGTCCCTGTACTCCGCCGTTACGGTAAGCCTCTTGATAACGTCGTTGCTGAGGTTTTTGACCATTACCAGGGCGTCCGAGAGTTCCCTGGTTCGCTGTTTTACGGTTTCCTCGAGGTTGCGCTTGTAGTCCTTTTCCATGCGGAGGAGCTTTTCGTACCTGACGGCCTTCTCTATGGAGTAGAAGAGCTGGTCGTACCTGTAAGGCTTGATGATGAAATCGAACGCACCTCTTTTTATGGCGTCTATAGCCATTTCCAGCTCGGCGTAGGCCGTCATGAGTATTACGGGTACGTCGGGAAAGCGTTTGTGGACGTGATCGAGAAGCTCTACGCCGGACATGCCGGGCATCTTGATGTCCGTAAGAATAGCGTTGAACATTGCAGATTCCGGGGCAGATTCCGGGGCCGCTCCATCCACAGCAGGCCGGCTTGCGAAGACCGACGGGGTAATGGCACTCTGCTCCACCACGGAAAGGCCGTCTTTGCCGCTGCTGCAAGTATGCGTGGAATAGCCGCTTTCTTTCAATAGTATGGATATCGACTCGAGCACGTAGGGATCGTCGTCTACTACGAGTACCTTACCTTTGTACTGATTTTCCATAACAGTCGATACCTTATGTGCTCCCTATAACGGTAATCGCTTTTACGGGACAATTTTCCTCGGCAGCCTCACAACAGTTGGCGTACTCGCAGGCGTCTTCGTCTATTACCTGCGACTTGCCGATTACTTCGTCAACGTAAAAAACGGCCGGGCAAATATCCTGGCAGGCCCCACAGCCTATACAAATATCCTGATCTACGGTAACGTTCATATTGTAATTATATCATAACGTAATTCAGTAAATCATACAGAAATGTGTAATTTTTAAATGCAGCTTTTCTTGCCTGAGTACCCCTGCCCCCTGGCCGCCAATTTTATCGTCCGGCATTGTCCTTAATTATTTGATTGAAAACAAGTAGCATATTTATGTTAAAATGCTAATAACATGGCGTAAACATAGAAGATAAAATTAGCAGAGGGGTTTTTTCGATCGTGGTAAACAAAGCACTTTAACATAAAGTATCTGTTGGCGAACTATCGATTTAAGGAGGTAAATAAATGAGATCGGTTAAATCGACTAAATCCGGTAAATGGAGTACATTGGGTACATTTAAGATATTACAAGTTTTAGCAGCCTTTTTTATGCCATGCCTTATACTCGCAGGCGTGGCTTACGGCGGTGACGCCTGGAAAGACGTCAGGGGAGTGCCCTTCGAGACCCAATCCAAAGAGATACAAATGCCGGCCAAGTGGCTCAAACAGCCTATAAAGTACGAGAAGTGGGCAGAACAGGCCGACTTTGCCATAGTTGTCGATCAGCACCTCTATCCCGCCATATTGCCGTTCATAACCAGTTACGCCAGGAAAAACAACCTGTACATACCGGTCAGGGAGGGCACTTGCGGCATAGCCGCCGGGATGATCACTCGCAAAGAAGTGGATATGGCGGGGTTTTGTTGCCCGCCCGGGCTTACGGACCGGCTTCCGGGGCTGCATTTTCACACACTCGGTATAGGCGCCGTGGCGTTGCTCGTAAATGCGGAAAATCCAATCGAAAACATTACCATGAATGAAGCCCGAGAGATCTTCCGTGGCAACATCCACCGGTGGAGCGAGCTTAAGACTTACGGAGGCAAGCCCGGCCCCGACATTCCCATCCAGGTAATCGGACGCCTCCACTGCAAGAACAGGCCGGGCCACTGGACACTCCTGTTAAAAGACGAAACCCTCTTTAGCCCGCGCATGTTCGAGGTAGGCGAAATCCCGGACATGCTTTCCCACGTGGCCAACTACAAGGGAGCTATCGGCTACGAGGTGCCCTGGAACTTAATCCATTACCAACGGAAGGGTAAGGTGAAGGCTCTCAAAATAGACGGCCTGAGCCCCGACGTGCCGGACAATGTTATTTCGGGTAAATATAGCCTATACCGTACTTATAACGTAACGACGTGGGGCGACAGTACCAACAAAAACCCCAATTCCCGAAAAATTCTCGATCATCTCTTAGGAAGCATGGACTCCGTCGATCCCGTATACGGCATCATCCCGGTGTCCCGATTAAAGAAAGCAGGATGGAAATTCGACGGTACTGAACTGGTTGGTGAACCAAACGCCAAAACCGGCCATTGAGCGCAGGGCAATTTAATGCACCCGACTCCCCTAAAGCGTTTCACGCGCCTCAATCGCCTTAACCGGCGATTCACTCTTACCATAAAGATGCTCATAGCCACGTTAGCTATAGGTGTGGCCGTATGGCTGGCCGTAGATCACGTACACAACAATAACGTAAAAGAACTGTTCCAGAAACAGCTCTCCGAAAAACTCGAAACGGACGCCGAGAATGACAGGATAGTCTTCGACCAATACATAAGGTCTTACCAGGATGTAGTTAAACAGTTTACCCTTCAAAAAAACCTGCTGGTGGACTACATGGAAAAGCGCCACGCTATGGGCTGGCCTGACAGACCGGAGGGTGTCGTCATTTATCGCAGGACTCCAACTCCCTGGTTTCCCGGCCGGTCAGCCTTACGTAACATCGTTAACATCGAATATATCCTTCTTATAGATACCACCGGCAAAGTAAAGGAGCTTTATACGGATTCCTCCGCCCCGCCGCCAAAGGATCTCCTCGAACCGGCAGAGATCTTGCAAAAGTTAAGCCATAACCAGAGTTTTATGACGCTACTGGGTTCATACCCATTTGTTCTGTCCGCCGGTCCTGTAAGAAACGACAAGGGGATAGAGCTTGGCACCATCCTGGTGGCCTCACGATTGGACGACGAGTTTTTCCTGTCCTCCCATAAGGATTTTCACGGTAATAACGTTGTAGCTCTCCTTGAAGGCGAACAGCCAAAAGTGCTGGTCAGCAACCGTCCCGACTTAGTGCCCTCAGGCACTACCCTGGAGGAGTTAAAAAAGAAGTACCTCGTTGCCGGGAAGTCCTTCTTCGACTACGGATCGTCGGACCTGCTCGTGCGGTTGGTATCCCTTAAGCCTAAGAGCGAGGTAGATGCCCTCACCGGGGCTATAATCTCCAGAAACCGCAGGCAAATAGCCATTACAGCCCTCGTCTTCATCCTGTCTTTTACCGCTGTCATGTACGCAATGTCAAGGTACGTGAGGTTATTCACGACGGACATGATCGACTTTTCCAACGACGTCCTTGGCATCAGGCTGGAAGGCTCGCAAAAGGGTGACGAGTTCGTCATTGTCCGGGACACGTTCCTGACCCTCGCCAGGGAGATAGTAGAGACCCGTGACACCGTGCGCAGGTTAACTGCGGAGGCTTTAAACGAAAGTGAGGAACGGTTCCGCAAAATCTTCGAGGACAGCCCCGTCGGTATGGCCGTAAAGAGTCTCGACCTGCACTTCGTCAAGGTCAACGCTACCCTGTGCCGGATACTAGGCTATACCGAAGACGAGCTTAAAGGCAAGAAGATAACCGACGTCACACACCCCGACGATATAGAAAAAGAGTCGATCTACACCATGAAGCTGGAAAAAGGCGAAATAGACCATTTCAACACCGAAAAACGCTACATAAAGAAAAATGGCGCCATTGTGTGGATCAAGCTCACGTCTTCGGCAATGCGGGGCGAAAGTGGCGAGATTCTCTATTACCTGGCCGTCCTCGAGGACATCATGGAGCGTAAGATAGCCGAGGAACAGATAAAGAGCCTGGCCAGGTTTCCGGGGGAAAACCCCTATCCGGTATTGCGGGTAGACCCGGAGGGCTATATTATATACTCCAACGGCGCCTCCAATTCCTTACTGGATGCGTGGTCGGTGAAACAAGGAATGCCCTTACCCGGCTTATTGCGTGCTCCGGTAAAAGATTCGGTACTGGCCGGCTCATTGCGAATAACCGAACTAACCGCTGGAGAGCTGACCTACCAGTTCGTCGTAACGCCGGTTCTTGACTCCGGGTACGTAAATCTCTACGGACAGGACATAACGGCATTGAAAAATACCGGGGCTATGCTCAAGGTAAGACAGGCGGAGGTAGAGAAAATAAACGCCGGGCTCGAGGAGAGAGTACGGGAAGAGGTGATGAAAAACCGCCAGAAGGACCTCATCATGTTCCAGCAGTCCCGCCTCGCCGCCATGGGTGAGATGATCGGCCACATCGCCCATCAATGGAGGCAGCCTCTCACCGCACTGAGCGTCATCCTTTTCAGCCTGAAGGATTCATATAACCACGATGAACTCCACAAGGAGGAGTTCGATCTCTTCGTAACCCAGGCGGGCTCTCTCATCAACAAAATGTCCACCACGATAGACGACTTCAGAAACTTCTTTAAACCGAGCAGACAAAAGGAAACCTTCCTCCTGAACAAGGTACTAAAAGATACCCTGTCCCTCGTTAGCGCCACCTTTAAAAATTCAAATGTAAACGTCCGCTTCCACGACGATGGTGACGTAACCATCTACGGCTTCCCCAGCGAGTACTCCCAGGTCATCCTCAACCTGATCGGCAATGCAAGGGACGCCATTATCGGGCAAGGTATCTCAGGAGGACTCATCACCATCGACTACTCGGATTCCGACTCGTATGCCGTAGCCAGGATAAAAGACAACGGTGGAGGAATTCCCGAAAGCATAATAGGGGAAATCTTCGACCCCTACTTCACTACGAAAGAACAGGGCAAGGGCACCGGCCTGGGCCTGTACATGTCCAAGGTGATAATCGAGGAACATATGAAAGGCCGCATAGAAGTTGAAAATATGGACGGCGGAGCCGAGTTCAGGGTAATCACCCCCAAGCAACCAAAATTGCAAGCTACCGGCACTGCCGATACCGCCAACGCTTCCAATACTGCCGATAATGCCGAGACTACCGATATTTCCGACACTGCCGGAACCGCCCAAAATACCAAAGCCGGCTGAACCACGCACGGGTAGGCGGGCCTCATAAAGGTAGGCCTCATTAATGGCGCATTTTGTAAATAATTTATATAGTTTGCTATAATTAAGTAGTTACATTGAGTTTTCCAATCAGGAGGTTTTTATATGTCTGAAAACGAGTACGAAGTGGCGGATGAAAAATCCGACGATCAGGAAAATGAAAATGATTTAAGGCCGCTTGATCCCACGACGATTTCTGAGGCAGTACTCTGGAGCACGGACTGGACGACGGAGACGATACTTAAACAGATGATTCGTGGCAACATAGAGCTGAATCCCAAATTCCAAAGGCGCGACGCCTGGACAAACGAGAGAAAAAGCAGGTTCATAGAATCATTGATTCTCGGCCTACCCATTCCTCCGATAATACTGGCCGAAGCAAAAGGCAGAAAAGGCTCCTATATTGTGATAGATGGAAAGCAGCGTTTACTAAGCATCAGACAGTTCTGTGCCGGGCAGAATGAAAGCGAGAGGAACGGATTTAAAGAACTACGACTAAAAAAAATTGGAATCAGAGCTTTGGAAGGCAAAAATTATGGCGAACTTAAGTCCGATCCTTTTTTAGACGATTTCTTCAGGTCTTTCGACACCCAAGCTATCAGAACCCTTGTGATAAAGAATTGGCCGGACGAATCATTCCTATACACGATTTATTTCAGGCTTAATGCCGGTAGCCTGCCCTTATCTCCCCAAGAGTTAAGACAAGCCCTGCATCCGGGTAAATTTTTAGACTTTGTTGACGAATATACCTTAGAAAATAATGCATTACGAGGTATTCTGGGAATTAAAGGTCCCGATCGCAGAATGAAAGACACGGAACTTTTATTGCGCTTTTATGCATTTTTGAACTTCGTCGATATTTATGCAGGCAACTATAAAGAATTCCTGGACACGGCTTGTCAAACGTTAAATGACGAGTGGGAAGACAGAGAAGAAGAGATTACGATGCAATTGAAAGAACTTGAAGCGGTCATAGCCGCAACAATAGAAATATTCGGTGAACGAGAAGCTTTCTCCGTTGCCAAAATTAGGGGTCTTTTCTCAAACGTTTTTAATCGGGCGGTCTTTGACATAATGGCTTATTATTTTTCCGATCCTGAGGTTAGGGGAAGAGCGTTAATCGGTAAAGAGAAGGTTAAGTCGAAGTTTATTAAACTCTGCATCGAAGACAAAGAATTCGTTAATTCGATAGGAAAATCGACAAAAGACCTAAGCAGTGTCGTAACCAGGTTTTCCAGGTGGGGCGAATCCATATCGGATTTACTGGACATAGAGGTGCTTATTCCCGTTGTGGAAAGCGGAAAGATTGTCTTAAGAGAGACTATCTTAAAAAGCGCCGTTACGGCAGTGTAAATGAGCCAATCGGATAGATATGCAACACTATAAAGGCGTCTCGAAGAAATAAAAACCCGATTCACAACCGAAATCAAGGCAAAGGGAGACTATACCGAAGAGCAACAGGATCGGATAAGAGCCTATATTCTTCTCGTACACGCTGAATTAGAATCGTATATAGAGGACATGTGTAAAGAATTGGCTAAAAATTCTATTGGGGACAAGCGAGGAGATATTGCGCATAAGTCGGCAGGGATTCAGAAATCTCTCGATCCCAGGGATATGGTAAAGGAAGTGCAATTTATAGCGGAAAAGCTCAAGGCATTGGATGAGAAGATAGTTTCGCTATCTCCTTCTTAGGCTTAGTAAAAGATGACGGACAGACTCGAACATATAAAGCCATTCATGGCAATGGACATTGCCAGGGAAGCTCAACGGTTCCCGGACACTATTCACATGGAGCTGGGAGAGCCGGATATTCCTCCCTCGCCCGGCGTAACGGAAGCATACGTAAAAGCCATACGTGACGGGAAGTACGCTTATACGCCCGCCCTGGGGCTTATGGAACTCAGGGAAAAGATAGCCGCCTTTTACGGTACAAAGTACGGCATAGACATCCCGCCCTCGCGGGTAATAGTGACTCCCGGCACGTCCGGGGCTCTGATGGTGGCACTGGGCCTCTCGCTCGATGCCGGAGACAGGCTTTGTCTGCCGGAGCCGTCGTACCCCTGCTACCGTAACTTCGCATCCTTCCTCAACATAGATCCGGTATTTCTGCCCGCAGGCAAGGACAAAGGCTTCGAACTGACGGCGGACATGCTCAGGCACGTGAAGCTTGCCCGCGGTACCATCGTCTCCTCTCCGGCTAACCCGACGGGAAAGCTCTACGGACAAGACAACCTCGCTGAGATAGCCGATTTTTGCAGGCAAAGAAAAATCGCCTTGATATCGGATGAAATATACCACGGTCTCGTTTACGAAAAAAGGGAGCACACCGTGCTTGAGTTTTCGGAGGAAGCGATAGTCATAAACGGCTTTTCCAAGGCTTTCTGCATGCCAGGCCTCCGTGTGGGCTGGATGATAGTGCCCGAACGATTGGTGCGTAAGGCCGAAATAATCGTCCAAAACATCTTCATAGCCGCTAACACTCCGGCCCAATACGCCGCATGTAATGCTTTCGACACCGCCTACATGCGCTTCATAAACGAAACGTTTAAACACAGGCTGGATTACCTCTCCGGCGAGCTTTCCGGCATTTTGGACGTGCCCTCGCCTCCGGACGGCGCCTTCTACGTATGGGCGGACATATCGGGCTACTTGCCTAATGACTCACCCGGTAGATCGCCAGAGAACTCGCCAGGGAGCCCGCCGGGAAGCTTGATCGATTCGCTCTCGTTTTGCAGGGAACTCCTTAACCACTCCCGCGTGGCTATAACCCCGGGAATGGACTTCGGCTCCAACGCAACCGAAAAATACGTACGATTTTCATGCACGAGCCCTATGGAGATTCTCGAATCGGGTATCGGTAAAATAAAGGCCTTTTTAAGGGATAAATACCGGCGTAGTTGATACTCAATTTGGCAAAAACCAATAGATTCCCAAACTGTCCGGACGCCAATTGCTTTACCGCAGGCAATCGTCTTACGGTACAACGATGCGGCCGTCTTTTAAGTATAACAGGCGGTCTGCCTGCTTTGCGGCCTGCTCTTTGTCGTGCGTGGCGATGACTACGACGCGGTTTGCCTCTTTCCTAATGGACACGAGTAGATCTTCGATTATCCGGGTGTTTTTTTCGTCGACGGATGCCGTCGGTTCGTCCAGAAAGAGCACCTCCGGTTCTATGGCGAGTGCCCTGGCAAGTCCGAGCCTCTGCTGCTCGCCGCTTGAAAGGAGCGCGGCCCGTTGGTTTCGCTTGTGGAGCAAGCCGAGAGAATCGAGAGCTTTCTCCGCTTTTTCCTTTATTTCTTTTCGCCCGACACCCCTTATCCTGAGTCCGTAGGCAACGTTTTCGAAGGCGGAGGAGTTGAAAACGCCGACTTTTGGAAGGACTAAAGTTATGCGCCTTATCAGGGCTATGTCCGCTTTTAGTGTCTCCGCCCCGGAGTGGTACCCGACGCTCCCCTCATCCTGCCGCTCCAGGAGTGCCGCCACCCTCAATAAGGTGGATTTACCGCTGCCGTTTGGCCCCATGAAAACGTAAGTTCCCGCCTCGCCAAACTCAAAGGTAACGCCTCTGAGTACGTGGTTGCCTCCGTAATGCTTGTGAACACCGGATACGCTTAAAGTTAGTGGCATGGTTTATCCATGGTTTATCTACGGTTTATCCTGAGGGTTGCGCTCCCTTTCGTTGAAACAAGTGAAGGGCAACGTTTATGGCGAGTGAGATGGTGATGAGCACTAATCCCAGTGACAGGGCCAGTTCGAAACCTCCCTTGTCGACCTCCATGGCGATGGCGGTGGTCATAACCCTCGTGTGTCCGGCTATATTGCCCCCGACCATGAAAACGGCTCCCACCTCTGCCGTTACGCGCCCAAATGCGGCGATAACCGCCGAGGACAGGGCGTAGCGGGCCTCTCTCACCACGGCCATGGAAATCTGAAAAGGCGATGCCCCCAGTGCCCGTGCGGCCTGGGCAATGACCGGGTCTACTGCGGCGACGGCTGAATGGCTTAGCGCAATTACTATGGGCAGGGCCAGAAGCCACTGGGCAAGCACCATGGCCGCAGGCGTGTAAAGGAGAGATAGAAACCCAAGGGCTCCCCTGCGGGAGAGGATCAGGTACAGGACGAGACCCACAACTACGGGCGGCAGTCCCATCAGGGTGTTTGCCGCACTGACGACTATGCTTTTTAAAGGAAATCTGCACCGTCCCAGACATACCCCCAGCGGCACCCCTATCAACGTGGCAAGTGCGATAGCCAGAAGCGATACCTCGAGGGAAAGCGTAACTATGGAAAAAAGCTCTTTATCGAAAACCATGGAGCCCAATCCATGGCTGGAATCTTAACTCCACTCTTCACCTGGCGTCTAATCTGGCGTTCGGTATAAAAAGCCGGTTGCCGTGGGCATCTTTGAATGCGCCTATCGCCTCCTGGCCCTCTTTCGCTACAAGCCAGTTTATAAATTGCATAGCTTCGGTGTACCTGGCGTTAGGGTTCTTCCCGGGGTTAACTGCCATGACGCCGTACTGGTTAAAGAGTATGGGGTCGCCTTCGAAAAGGATGGCCAGATCCAGCCTGTCCTTGTCTTTAGTGGCAAGCCACGTGCTCCTGTCGCTGAGCGTGTAGGCTCTTTTTTCATCGGCAACGCGCTGGGTTTTTTCCATTCCCTGGCCTGCCTCCAGGTACCATTTCCGGCCCTTTGCATCCAGGCCGGCCTTTTTCCATATGTCGAGTTCCTTTATATTCGTACCGGAGTTGTCTGATCTCGACACGAAGGTATGGCCGCCTGATGCGATCCTTTCGAATGCCTCTATGGCGGAGCCCGCCGTCTTAATTTTTGCCGGGTCGCCGGGTGGTCCTACAATGACGAAATCGTTGTACATGACGTCGCGACGGTTTACGAAATACCCTTCCTCTACGGCCTTCATCTCGGCGTCCCTTGCGTGGACGAACACCACGTCGGCATCGCCGCGCTTGCCCAATTCTATAGCGGCACCGGTGCCACGGGCAACGACTTTTACCGTGATACCGGTTTTTCCCTCGAAAATGGGCAACAGGTAGGCAAAGAGGCCGGAGTTTTCGGTGCTGGTCGTAGAGGCGCAGACGATCTCCTTCCCGCCGGCCCAGGCCAAATCGGTAAAATTCGCAAAATTGGTAACGAGTACCAAGCCGGCAAAGAGCACCAATAGAGCCAGTGGCGCCAGCCCGATTAGCTTAAGCAGACATTTCGGCGATGCCATTGATCTTACAGGCAGATTGAAAACCATAGAAAACCTCCTCATGATAATGAAATATTAAGGATAACAGAGTTATCAGCCAGAAAATTATACCACCAGATGAATCAATCGGTCAAATTGGAATTGACACAACTTGAAATATTTATTGAAATACGACGTTATTCTATGTTAAAATTCAAGATTGACAAATACGCACGCTATTTAGCCAGTACCTTAGAAAGGTTTCCGGGGTCGGTGCATCCGGTTTAATAGGTTTGAAAGGCGCAGGCGTTACCCCGGGGCAGCCAAAATGGCAGTCCTGGAGGGTTCCGGCCAAACGTCCCAAACGCCGTTAAACGGATGTGATAAAAATAGCGGAGGATTAACCGCAAGGAGGATGTAAGTAATGGTCGTATCGATGAAAGAGCTGCTTGAGTCCGGAGTCCACTTCGGGCACCAGGTAAAGCGTTGGAATCCGAAGATGAAGAAATTCATCTTTGGCGAAAGAAATGGTATATACATAATAGACTTGCAAAAGACGGTCAAAGGCATAGAAGACGCCTATTCTTTCGTAAGGCAGATGTCGGCGGACGGGGAAACCGTGCTCTTTGTGGGCACGAAGAAGCAGGCCCAGGACGCTATAGCCGAGGAGGCTAATAAGTCCGGAGCGTTTTTCGTCAACCAGCGGTGGCTTGGAGGAATGCTTACGAACTTCACCACAATAAAGAAGAGTATCGAGAGGCTCAAGAAGATAGAGCAGATGAAAATCGACGGCACCTACGACGTGCTCACTAAAAAAGAGGTCACCAAGCTCGAAAAAGAGCGCATCAAGCTCGAGAAGAACCTGGGCGGCATAAAAGAGATGAAGGCCCTTCCGGGAGTGGTTTTTGTAATTGACCCGCGCAGGGAAAATATAGCCGTCATGGAGGCCAGGAAGCTCTCCATTCCGGTTGTGGCCATTGTGGACACCAACTGCGACCCCGATAGCATAGACTACGTCATACCCGGTAACGACGACGCCATCAGGGCCGTAAAGCTCGTAACCGGCAAGATGGCCGACGCCATGCTGGAGGGCAAGTCGATGCTCGCCAAGAAACTCGACGACGAGGCGGAGGCCCAGCAGATAGAAGAGAAAAAAGTACAGGAAAACATAGAAGAGGAGGAAGTAAAGATATGAGCATTTCCGCCGGCATGGTAAAAGAGATGAGGGAAAAGACGGGGGTGGGTATGATGGAGTGCAAAAAAGCCCTCACCGAGTCGGGTGGCGACTTCGACAAGGCCCTCGAAATACTGAGAAAGAAGGGATTGGCCACTGCGTCGAAAAAGTCCACCAGGAAGGCCTCCGAGGGGATTATTTATTCCTACATACATATGGATAAGATAGGAGTGATGATCGAGCTCAACTGCGAAACGGACTTCGTAGCCAAAACCTACGAATTCAAGGCTCTCGCCAAAGACGTGGCCATGCAGATAGCCGCTTCCAGCCCCCAGTACATTTCGCCGGACGACATTTCGGCCGACGTGGTCGCAAAGGAGAAGGAAATCTACAGGGCCCAGATCCAAAACAAGCCGGCAAACGTCATAGACAAGATCGTAGAGGGTAAACTCGAAAAGTTTTTCTCCGATACCTGCCTTATGAAACAGGTTTTCGTGAAAGACTCCGATGGTAAGATGACCATAAACGATCTCCTGGTAGAGAAGATCGCCAAACTCGGCGAAAATATCGTCATAAGGCGTTTCGCGAGATACCAGGTTGGAGAAAACCAGGATAGTGCCCCTTCTTCCTGCGAGGCGTGCAGTTGAGTGATGGCCGGAGAAATCAGGTTCTAACCGGAAAAGTCGGGTTCTAAGCGGACAATCGGATCGAATTGTAGCGTTAAGGCGTAAAGATATAGTAGAATTAATTATAGAACGTTATTAAACGGCACGATTAGCACATTATAACTATAAACCTATAAACAAACTACACCCATAAAAGAGCACGGTGGAATAACTGAAATGGAAATTGAGCAGCCAAAATACAAAAGAGTTCTCGTAAAGATAAGCGGCGAGGCACTCATGGGAGACGGAGACTACGGCATCTCCGCCTCTACCGTGATCTACACCGCTTACGAGGTAAAGGAAGTCTTTGAGCTTGGCATCCAGATAGCCATTGTCATAGGCGGAGGCAACATATTCAGGGGTGTCGAAGCCTCCGTGAAAGGGATCGAGAGAACCACCGCCGATTACATGGGGATGCTAGCCACTGTGATAAACGCATTAGCCTTGCAAAACGCTCTCGAAAACGTAGGCGTACCGACCCGCGTACAGTCAGCCATAGAAATGAGGGAGCTGGCCGAGCCCTTCATCAGGCGCAAAGCCGTACGCCACCTCGAAAAGGGCAGAGTCGTAATTTTCGCCGCCGGCACCGGTAACCCCTACTTTACCACCGACACCGCCGCAGCCCTAAGGGCCATGGAAATCGAGGCGGACGTAATCATGAAGGCTACCAAGGTGGACGGGGTATACACCGAAGACCCCGTAAAAAACCCCAATGCCGGAAAGTTCGATACCATTTCCTACAAGGAAGTGCTCAGCAGGGGATTGACAGTCATGGACTCCACGGCCATAACCCTCTGCATGGATAATAAACTGCCCATCATCGTTTTCGATTTAAAAAATAAAGGTGCCGTTAGAAAGGCCATATTCGGTAAAAAAATCGGTTCTTTAGTAGGAGGGCAAAACAGCGATGGATAAGAAGCTCGAGCAGCAACTACACAGCAAAATGGACGGTGTAATCAATTTTCTGCACAAAGAATATGGAGCCTTGCGCACGGGCAGGGCCTCTCTTGGACTCATAGAAGGGATCATGGTAGACTACTACGGTACCATGACGCCATTGGATCGGGTGGCCACCCTGGGGCTGCCGGACCCGCAAACCATCACCATCCAGCCCTGGGAGCAGAAGATCATCACGAACATAGAAAGGGCTATCCAGAAATCCGATCTCGATCTCACGCCCATGAACGACGGCAAAGTGGTGCGCATTAAGATACCCCCACTGACGGAGGAGCGCAGGAAACATCTCGTCAAGGTTATCAAGAAAAAAGCCGAGGAGGCCAAGGTTGCCGTCAGGAACATTCGGCGGGACATTAACGAAGACATTAAGAAGCTCGAAAAAGAGGAGCATTTCAGCGAGGACGACACCAAGAAGTCTCAGGCCGAGGTACAGAAAATCACGGATAACTATATTAAACAGGTAGACGAGACTTTTGCCCACAAAGAGAAAGAAATAATGGAGGTATAAAATTGCAGATTAATTACATGTTGAAAGTGGAAGACGCAAAGCTTCCGGATATACAGAAAGCCCTGAAAAGCGCAGGCATAAAGGTCAAAAGCATAGTCGATTTGTATAAAGAATCGACGGACGGGGAACAGTCCGAACAGAAAGGTGGAGACAATGGCCAGTAATAACGACCTGCATGGCAATGAGAGCGACTCGGATAGAACAAGAAGAGTCAAAAAGATTCTTATCGACGAACGCGGCAAGATTCTTAAAGAAGCCAAGACCGAAATATCCAACTTCACCAAAGGCGAGGAAAAGCAGCAGGTCGAAGCCGCCATAGACGACGGCGACTGGTCTGTCGTAGACGTGTCCGAAGACATCATCCTGCAGAAATTGCACCAGCACAAGCTAAAACTCAACAAGATAGACGAAGCGCTCAGAAAACTCGCAGATGGAAGCTACGGTATCTGCGAGGACTGCGGCCTGCCCATAAGCGAGGCCAGGCTAAAGGTGCTGCCCTACGCCACCATGTGCGTCGAGTGCAAAGAAAAGACGGAAAAGATAGAGGCGATCGAGAAAGAACAGCCCTTCTAAGGATGAGTTAATAAACCGGCGGGGCTGTGAGGAGGCAAAACTACGCAAGACGTTAAACGTTGCAGGCTCATAAGCCGCATGGCAGCCCTTGCCTTTGTACACAATTGGCGGTCTGCGTTCGTTCGTATTGTCAACCCTGCCGGGCACCATGCGGCAATTACCTGCCGCCCTCTATTTATCCATACCATCACAAAACAGACAAAACATTCCAGACGGGCTTGTATTAACGTGTTAAAAAGTAGACAAAACCAATTTATAGGAGGCAACCATGCCGGTTGATTTCCACGATGCAGCCGAGCGACATTGGAAAGACGCGAGGTATTTGTTTGAGAATACAAGATTTGCAAATGCAGACCATTTATTTGGCTTATTCACAGAGTGCGCGTTGAAGGCGGTTATGCGTGGGTTGAATTCGTCGGCATTCTGGCAGGACGGTATGCCGGTGGCTAATAAGCACCGTGTTCATATCAATGAGTTATGGGATGAATTCATAATGTTTGCAAATTACAGGGGCGACACTCGTTATGCTTCTCTACTCTCTGGTATTCCAAACCCTTTTATGAATTGGGATATTAGCCAGCGTTACTGCCATAGTACGGCTGTTGACAAAGAGATTGCCGAAGATCACAAACAGGCTGCACATATGGTCAGATTGGTACTTGATAAAGCCTTTTGGGAAGGAGTTATTGTATGACCAAACAAACACCGGTACTCTTTAACAGCGCTTTGGATATTGCGATCGATACGGTCAAGGGCCTCGGTACCGTCTGTGGTGATGAAATTATGCTGGTACGAGACTTGCGCGGGCGAATCCGCGTAGTGGTTCGCGGGCGCTATGAGGAATTGTTAGATAACCAGAAGCTAGCGTTACGCAAGTGCAGTCAAAAGCTAACAGAGGCCCTCGGCGCTTACGGGTTTCCGCCAGATAGAGCAGTGCTGTATGTAGGTGACTTGGAGCAGGGAGAGCAGGTATTTGTCTCTAGTGACCGGCTATTTATGGCTGAAGAAGGTGGTTTGAAGGTCTGGCTTCTTGACAGACAGATCATCGGCCAGGATTGGGTGCTTGCACCAATTAAACGTAAGACTACGAACCGCCGTGTTACGTTTTTCGGGATCAAGGGCGGCGTAGGTCGTTCAACCGCATTGGCGATTTTGGCATGGCAACTGGCTAAAAAGGGGAAAAAGGTCCTGGTTTTCGATCTGGATTTAGAGTCTCCAGGCGTGAGCAGCACGTTACTGTCTAAAGAGTATTTGCCGGATTATGGGATCGTGGACTGGTTCATTGAAGACGGTGTCGGCCAGGGCAATAGCATTGAAGATGCAATGATCGCACCGAGTCCACTGGCGAGAGATCTGCAAGGAGAAATTCTAATCATACCTGCTTACGGACGGAACACCGGAGATTATATGCCAAAGCTCGCCAGGTGTTACTCAGAGTTCAGCGGCAATGCTTCCAAACCTTGGGCCGAGCGTCTGCAACAGATGGTTGAGCAGGTGGAAAGAAAGGAAGAGCCTGATTTGGTCATACTAGACAGCCGGGCAGGCCTACATGATATCGCAGCAGTTTCCGTTACCCGAATGAATGCGGACGCTTTTCTTTTTGCCGTTGATTCAGAGCAGACATGGAGGGCTTACGAATTCCTATTCAGCCACTGGCGGAAATATCTGCCGGAGCGGGAGTTGCTGAAATTCCGGCATAAGTTACAAATTGTGGCGGGTATGGTGCCGGAAACAGGGATGAAAGAGTACCTCAAGCGATTCAGAGAGAGAGCATGGGATTTGTTCCGGGATCATCTTTACGATAAATACGATGAATATGATGAAGCAGAGGCGCAAACCGATGATGCTTTCAGTTATGACTTGAGCGGCGAAGCCCCTGTTCATATTATAATTCCTGGCGGTGTTCCTGAGGCTTTCATTTATGACTTGAGCACTGAAGATGCGCCGCATTACCCGTTTCCGGTCTATTGGAGTCGGGAGTTGCAGGAATTTGATCCCTTGCGAAATGGTGTCGGCGTTGATGAACGGATTGTTGAAGCGGCAATGGGCAGTTTTATGGCCAAAGCTGAAAATATGTTGTTTCCACGTGAAGAAAACGTATGACGGATTACCGATTTCCTCAGGAAATACGAGAGTTGATAAGAGCTGCACTGCCTCAGGATACGTCGGTTTCCGGTCAAACTCCGGATCTTAGATACACATACATACCTACGGGACATTCAAAAGCATTGCATTCTAACGCCATGCTGGTCAGTGGAATCAGGGGGGCAGGAAAAAGCTTTTGGTGGACTGTTATGCAAAGTGATGAACACCGCCAAATGTTAGCGCATCTCCTTCCCAAATCCGATATAGGTAAAAACACAAAAGTGTCCGTAGGGTTTGGAGAGCGCACCGCTCCGGACGATTATCCTGATAAGGATAATCTCGTGCAATTAAGCCGGGAATTCGATCCCTCGCAAATCTGGCGCTCCATTGTATTGCGGCATGTTATCAAGGGTATGGCTGAAGATCTGGCGTTGCCCGCTTCAAGCTGGACCGATACGGTCAAATGGGTAATCGCAAACCCGGAGAGCGTGGAGCAGCTATTGGTTAGGGCCGATCAAGAGCTTGATCAAGCGAATGTCTACCACCTGATTCTTTTCGATGCATTGGACCGGGCAGCGGATGATTGGCCGACGATGCTAAAGATAATACGCGGCCTTTTGCAAGTTCTATTGGAGTTCAGATCCTACAGGCGTATCAGGCCAAAGGCATTTGTAAGGCCGGATCTCATAGAAGATACGAAAGCCATCTATTTCCCTGACTCATTGAAAGTTCTTAATCAAAAAGTAGAGTTACGCTGGCCGAGGACTGACTTGTATGGTCTGCTTTGGCAATACCTTGGGAATGAACCAAATAAAGGTAACCTTTTCAGGGAAGGATGTAAAGAGATTCTTAATTTATCCTGGAACCAATATAATAATGTTTGGACGGTTCCTGACGTTATGCGAACCGAAGAAGACGCACAGGAAACAATCTTTCATTCCATTACAGGTCACTGGATGAGCAGGGATCACCGTCGTGGTTTTCCATATACCTGGTTACCGAGCCACCTTGGAGATACTAGCAAACAGGTAAGCCCCAGGAGCTTTCTATCTGCCATCCGCCATACCGCTGAGGACAATCAGCGGCCAGGCGATGACTATAAATATGCTCTTTCCTATGAAAGTATCAGGAAAGGAGTTCAGAAGGCGTCAAAGATTCGTGTTCAGGAAATGGAAGAAGACTATCCATGGGTGGGCAGATTAATGGAGCCATTAAAAGGTCTGATGGTTCCATGTAGTTTTGAGGAAATAGCCAGTCAATGGAAAGGAAAAAAATTTTTAGATCAACTGAAAGAGGTTAAACTTCCTCCGGAACATTTGGAAGAAGGGCCCGATGGCATAAGGCGGGATATTGAATCACTAGGAATATTCGAGCGTATGACGGACGGCCGGGTTAATCTCACGGACGTCTATCGGGTCGGCTATGGTTTGGGACGTAAAGGCGGCGTTAAAGCGGTTGCCCGTGAGTGAGCCCGTTATTTCATGGAGAATAAATTAAAATGGAAGAGTTTCCTGAATTAATGAGAAAGAGTGACATGTACCATAAATGGGTCGAATGGAGTGAAGAAGATCAAGTCTATATAGGAGAATGCCCTGACTTGATAACAGGCATGGAGACGATCCGGTAAAGCTATGCTGCGAATTATGTGAGGTAGTCGATGACGTTATGCGCCATTTCGAAGCTGAAGGACGCACGCTTCCCCGCCCGAAAGTACATCCCATAACCATGGAAGAGGAACCGAAAGCGGAGGACACATTTCCCCGCCCATCAAAAGGCCCTATGCGAGGGAAGAGCAGTCATTTCAAGGATCGCCGAAGCAAAGCACCTCTGTAGGCGCCTCAAACTATGTCGTCCATGATGGAATCGGTATGCCCGCCGGACATGAAGCTGGTCCTCTCGTAGATGAGTTCCTGGCCGGCCATTTTCAGCATATGTCCCATGCGCCGTATTATGTAGAGCAAAACGTGGTGGGACGCCTTTGGATGCTCTCTGAGAAATTCCATGAAATCATCCCTGTGGAAGCAAAGGAGAACCGTCTCGTCGTCTTCGTTTGTGACGCTGGCATTCCTGTACTCTCCCTCGAAGAGGGCCGAGATGCCAAACACGTCGTTTTGTTCGAGTCTGTAGAGGTATACGTCCTTGCTGTCGCCTCCGGTCCTGCTATCGCCGGCGGCGTACCTCACGGGATGCTTTCTGGTAACTTTCAGCGTGCCGGAGACGACGCAGTAAAAGCTCTCCGCCGGTCCCCCTTCGCATAATACCATCTCGAAAGGCTTGCACGTGCGCTTTTCGACTATATAGGCAAGAGAGTCGAGTGCCTGCTTGCCGATGGGCTCGAACATGCTGAATCTGGCCAGAATGCCGCTTGTCTCCGCAAAGCTCTCCTTGAGCGTCGTATAGCGGCCCAGTTCGAAGAGCATTACGTCCTCGGATATCTTGCCGAAGTAAACGAGTACGTCGCCGATGTGAGGTCTGAGCCTTTCTCTTTCGGCAATGACATCTTTAAACTGTTCTTCGGTGACGGCCCTCCTCCTGAGTGCCACCTCTTCGAAGGCCAGGTCGGTGTGGGCCTGGTAAGTGAGTATTTCGTAAACCTGCTTCATGTCAAGGAACGAAAACTTGCACGCTAACTCTATGAAAGAAGGCGTCTTTTCGCTCTGGTACTTCAGCGCGTCAAGTACGTCTTCCTCCGTTACCAGTTTTTTCCCTATCAGGTAATTCCCAAAATACATCATACTATAGTACTCCTCATATTATATTATCTCTCCTATCACAGAATCCGGCCATACCGAATACCTTATCGTAGAAATCACCACCGACCTGAAATTCGACGGCCAGGGCGAGCAGATTTTCTAAATCCGGCCACCCCCCCAACTTTATTATATCTTTTTCCGTAGTAATAATCCATTTGCAAGAGCCGGCCTTTTTTAAAACCCTTTTCAAGTCCTGACTGCGGTATAAGTGATGGTCAGGGAAGGTTTCCAGGTGTACCACCAACGCTCCCAAAGACTGGAGGGAACGTTTAAATCCCATCGGATTGCCTATACCGCAAAAGGCCGTTACCGGCACGGATTCGATCGTCGAAAGGGGCAGCGAAGTGCCGGCCCGACTAAGCAGGGCTACCGGTTTGTGCACGGCACTGTAAACGAAAGGGGGGTTGGTGGCAACACCGGTAGAACCGGCACCCTCCAACGGGGCCGGATACGTTTTTTTCTTCTCAGGTGCCGCGCTGCCGGGGGAGTTCGTTTCCACTATGAAGTGGGCCCGGCTAAGGGCCGAAACGGGCTCCCTCAGCGGGCCTAAAGGGAAAAGCCTGCCGTTTCCAAAGCCCTTTATGGAGTCCACTAAAACGACGTCGATGTCCCTGTGAACGTCCACGCGCTGAAAGCCATCGTCCAGTATAAATAGGTCCGTCCCGGCGGATAAGCCGGCAGCCGCGTAACGGTCAGCGCCCTTTATGACCTCCACGCCGCGCAGCTTCGCAGCCATCAACACCGGCTCGTCACCGCCTTCCTCAAAGCCCACCAGGGGGCCCGCTCCGGTGGAGACGAGCAGTGCTCCTTTGCCTTTGCCGCCGTAGCCCCTGGTAAGTACGGCAACCTTAAGCCCCCGCCTGAGCGCTTCGGAGGCCAGAGCGATTACTGCGGGAGTCTTTCCGGTGCCTCCAAGGGTAACGTTACCTACGCTAACCACCTTTTGAGGGAGGTATCGCATCCTTTTCAACCGTCGTCCCATGTTGGCCAGATGTATGGCGTAATACAAGTACTCGATAACGTTCATAGATATATTATAGCGATATATTACCAGCTATGCGGATTTTTTCTTTACCCATGAAAAATGTTATTATAGTGGAAATTCACACTTTGTGGAACTTACGCGTATTTATGGCAGACGATAAACCGAAAACATCGCCGGAGGCGGCGGCAAATCCGGAGACAACCGGCCAAAGGCCCGAAGACTTGCCACAGGAGCTCGAAAGTCTGCGCCTACGGCTTAAAAAGTCGGAGGAAGAGCTAAGTGCCGTCTCCCGTCTGCTGAAAGAGCGAGACGAGCAACTGCAGGGTATTTATGCCTCGGCCAGGGATGCAATTATCGTGATGGACAACGATGGGTGCGTTGCCTTCTGCAACCTCGCCGCCGAAAAGATGTTCGGTTACACATATGGTGAGATCGCCGGTAAGGACGTACACAAGCTCCTGGCCCCGGAGAGATACCACGCGGCATTCGAAACGAACTTCACCAAATACAGGGAAACGGGAGAGGGTTCAGTGGTGGGCAAGACCGTGGAGCTTACGGCAATTCACAAGAACCGTCGGGAATTCCCCATAGAGTTGTCCATATCGGTAGTGAAAATAAAGGGACTGTGGCACGCAATAGGGATGGTCAGGGACATTACCCTTACCAAACGCGTCGAGACTTCCCTGCAGGAGGCCGAAAAACGCTTCAGGAGCGCCTTCAATTACGCACCCATAGGGATGGCCATCGTGGGACTTGACGGCAGGTGGCTCAAGGTCAACAAAGCTTTATGCGACATACTGGGTTATACCGAGGAGGAGATGCTGTTAACGAACTTCCAGGCTCTCACCCATCCGGACGATATCGGGAAAAGCAACGAATACGCCAGGCGAGTCACTTCGACTGACCTGAACACCGTGCAGTTCGAAAAAAGATACATCCGCAAAAGCGGTTCCATCGTGTGGGTAAACCTCAACATTGCCATTGTCAGAGACGAAACGGGCACTCCCCTGTACTATATAACCCAGGTACAGGATATATCCGAGAAAATCACCGCCAGGGAAGAACTCAAAGAAAGTGAAAAACGCTACCGGCAACTCGTTGAGTTCTTTCCCGACGCGGTTATCGTAGAGACGGACGGCAAACTAGACTTCATAAATCCGGCGGGGGCCAAACTACTTGGCACCCAAAGTCCGGACCAGTTAATCGGACGCTCCTTAGCCGGCTTCGTCCACCCGAAATTACGAATAGCTCTCAAAGAACACCTGAAAAACGTCACCGTAAGCGGTGAAAGCTCCACAGCCGGAGGCTTTACGTGGGAAACCCGACTAATTAGCATGGACGGCCAGGAACTTTACGTCGAGACGTCTTCCATCCCTTTTGCCTTCAGCGGCAGGGCGGGCACCCTGACGGTAGCCAGGGATCTGACCGCAAAACGGCAAGCCGAAAACGCGTGCCTTCGAAGTGAAGCTCTCTACCATACTCTAATCAGTAATTTCCCCAACGGGGCGGTCCTCCTTTTCGACTTCCACCTGAGGCTCACCATTGCCGACGGCTCCGGCCTCAAAGACATGGGTTACTCCACGGATACCCTGGAGGGCAAGTCCATATGGGAGGCTTTCCCCGAAGACGTGTCATCCAACTTCGAAGCCAGGTTCCGCTCCGCCCTCAAGGGACGTCCCGTGGTCTTTGAGCAGACCTTTGGCGACCGTGTCTACCAGGTGCGCGTAATACCCGTTAAAAACGACGTGGGCGAAACATACGCAGGCATGGCGGTGGCTCAGGACATGACCGGGCGAAAAAGAATCGAAGAGCAGCTCAAACGCAACCAGGACGATTTGGAGCTAAAGGTCAAGGAGCGCACCACCGATCTCATGGCAGCCAACGTAGCGATGAAACGGGAAGTTTCCGAACGTAAGAGAGCCGAGCTGAAAGTCGTTCGCCTCAACCGCGTTTACCACGTCCTCAGCGGCATCAACGAGGCCATCATACGAATAAGGCAGCGGGATATCCTTTTCGAGGAAGCATGCAAGATAGCCGTAATCCACGGGGCCTTCAGGTTGGCATGGATAGGGTTGATGGAAGATGCCGACGGTGCTCTCCCGGTCTCCGGCGACATCTCACCCAAAGCCTGCTATGGTTCGACCCACGAGAGCCACACTTCCCCATCGGTCTGTGACGAAAAAGCCTGCCAGGACTGCGAATTGCTCCGGGACAATATTCTGAATGGAAAAAACTTCACCTGTAACGATATAGAAAGCAAGACTTGCCCTCAGTCCCTAAAATTTTCCGCAATAAAGCACGGTTACAGCTCCATGGCCGCCTTCCCCCTCAAAGTGGAAAGCCGTACCAGGGGAGCCATGGTCTTTTACTCGGGCGAGGTACACTTCTTCGACAACGAAGAGGTACAGTTGCTCGATCAGCTCGCCGGCGATATATCTTTCGCCATGGAATTCATGGAAAAGGAGGAGCACAGGAGACTCACCGACGAGCTTGTCAGAAAACTCTCACTGGCCGTGGAGCAAAGTCCCAGTACGGTTATGATTACCGACACTGACGGCTACATAGAGTACGTAAACCCCAAGTTCACTCAAATAACGGGTTACTCAGCCGAAGAGGTGAAAGGCAAAAAGCCGGGTATCCTCAAGTCCGGCAACACGACCCGGCAGGAATACGAAAATCTGTGGAATACCATAAAAGCAGGCAGGGAGTGGGTCGGAGAATTTCAGAACAAGAAGAAAAACGGGGAGTTCTTCTGGGAACAGGCCATCATCACCTCCATTAAAAACTCACGGGGCGAGATAACCCACTTTCTTGCGGTCAAGGAAAACGTCACCGAAAGGAAGAAGCTCGAAGAGCAGCTCCGCCAGTCCCAAAAGATGGAGGCGATAGGGCAGCTCGCCGGAGGTATCGCCCACGACTTCAACAACATCCTTTCCGCCATAATCGGCTACATCTACATACTGCAGATGAAGATGGACGCGTCCGACCCCCTGAGGACCTACGCCGACCAGATACTGTCTTCGAGCGACAGGGCAGTAAAGCTCATTCAAAGCCTCCTGACATTCAGCAGAAAGCAGCAGATTGCCACCGAGCCCATAAACCTCAACGAGATCATAAAGACGTCGGAAAAGCTCCTTTCCCGGTTAATCGGCGAAGATCTCCTTTTCGTTACCGGGCTTGGCAACGAGGAGATGGTCATAATGGCCGACGGTAACCAGCTCATACAGGTTCTCATGAATCTTGCCACCAATGCCCGTGACGCCATGCCTAAGGGCGGCACCTTCACCATAAGCACCTCCTGCGAGGAACTCGACGTAACGTTCATGAAGACACACGGCTATGGCACCCCCGGCACCTATGCCTGTGTGACGGTATCCGATACCGGCGTTGGAATAGACAAAAAGACGATGGAAAAGATTTTTGAGCCCTTTTTCACGACCAAGGAAGTGGGCAAGGGCACAGGTCTGGGACTTGCCATGGTCTATGGCATCGTAAAGCAGCACGGCGGATACATAAACATCTACAGCGAGCCCGGAAACGGCACGGTATTCAAGATATACTTCCCCACGATCCACGTAAAGGCGGAAAAACCCGCTCCCCCGTCTTATCTGCCCCCGACGGGAGGCGAAGAAACCATACTTCTGGCCGAGGACGATCACGAGTTCAGGCGGATCATGAAAGAGATTCTCGAAGGGGCCAATTACAAGATCATAGAGGCGGTCGATGGACAAGACGCGGTGGAGAAATTCGCTCTGTACGGGCAAGACACAGACATCCTGATCCTCGACGTAATCATGCCGAAGAAAAATGGCAAGGCGGCTTTCGACGAAATACGCGTTAAAGATCCTTCGATGAAAGCCATATTCATCAGCGGCTACACCTACGACGTAATCACCCAACGCGGTATCCTGGAAAAAGACATTAACTTCCTTTCAAAGCCGATCGCACCCATGGACTTGCTTAGAAAAGTGCGTGAAGTCCTCACGTCCGGGTAAAAGACGCCGGCAGGTGGGTGTTGCCGGTTATAATCCGCTTATGCTTATCGGGCGATTGAGCCCAAATTCCGATATAGAAAAGAAGGATATTACATTTTGTTGTCATTGCGAGCACCTGAAAGGTGCGCGGCAATCTCTTAGAAATGACGAGATTGCTTCGCTACGCTCGCAATGACAAATTTCTATATAGAAATTTGAGGAGCCACGGGCCATTGACAAATCCCACCGTCTCCGCTATAGTAAAATTCATGGTACGGCAGTGTAAGTTTCGCATAGGTAACCAGACGGCCTTTTCGGCCGAGTGTTATTCCGTGCCTTTTGACTATGCAGAGGACTGCGGCTTCGATGCTTTCGAGTGGTTCCCGGACAAAAAGGACTGGGGGCAGGGGTGGGACGTGGAAGACGTCGGGCAACAAGAGCGTACGGGTATAAGGCGGCGAGCCCTGTCACGTGGCATAAGGCAGTCCGTACATGCGCCCGTTTCGGCAAATCCTCTTTGCGACGGCACCATGGAACTTATCGGGCGATCCGTGGACTTCGCCCTGGACGTGGGAGCGGTGCTTGTCAACGTACACCTGGACGTGGAGCAGGGCGTGGATGCTTACTTTCATGCCATACTTCCTCTCATCGGGTTAACGGCAGAGGCAGGTATCAAGCTCTCCATAGAAAACACTACGGTTACGGGGCCTGAGGACTTCAACCTGCTCTTCGGCTTAATCGGTAAACTTAAAGACCCGGACGCCTCCCACGTGGGGATGTGCTTTGACATGGGGCACGCCAACATATACTCCGGTACACGGCACGATTACCTCGGCTACTTCGACGGGCTTTCGCCTTGCGTGCCGGTTATCCACTTGCACGTGCACGAAAACTACGGAGACCTGGACAGCCACCTGGCCTTATTTACCGGACCTGCGGCAGACAACCCTGCGGGAGTTACCGGACTGGTGTCCCGCTTGAAAAGACGCGGTTTCGACGGCTCGGCGATACTGGAACAGTGGCCCGACCCTCCGTCGCTGTTAAACGTGTCACGGGACGGGCTTGCCGCCATATGTAACTCCACAAGCGCATAGTTAAGCGCCCGGTTAAGCGCCGGTTTTATGGAGCCCGATGAAAAAATGCTTGAAAAAATATGTAAATAACAACTAACATCATAATAAGTGGAAGAGTTTAAGGAACTACTCGAAATAACGAAGGGACTGACGGTGCTGTACGTCGAGGACGAGCGCCCTTTCAGGTTCGTCAACAAGCTCCAGAGAATATTCGGCAATGTCATACTGGCGGATAACGGAAACGACGGCTTCGAAAAATTCCAACACAGCGACGTAGACCTGGTGCTGACGGACTACCTGATGCCGGAGGCCAATGGCATAGATCTGATCAAGATGATCCGCAACGTAAACAGGAAGACTCCTATAATTCTCATAACCGGCTACATCGAGTCGGAATTCCTCATAGAGGCAATAAACCTGGGCGTTACCCAGTTTGTGACAAAGCCCATCCTTGTATACAACCTCCTGAAGGCCATCGAGATAGCCGTCCAGCAGGTGGTACTGGAAAATCTGGCCCAGAAAACCCAGGAGCAGGAACTCGAACTGCTCAGGTACCGGGAGAAGTACCACTCCGCGCAGCAAGAGATGGCTTTTCTCAAAGAGCTCAAAATAATAAAGAACGACCTCTACGGCAGGAAGATAGAGACCATCGCAACGATGAATGGGCAGGATACACTCTGGTACATGGACATCTGCTACGTACCGCTGGACATCCTTAGCGGCGACAGCTATTCCATCAGAGAACTCGACACGGGCAAGGTGCTCTTTTTCATAACCGACGCCATGGGTAAGGGGTTGAGCGCAAGCGTTACCACTATTCTTACGACGTCTTTCATTAACCACCTCTTAGACGAGACCATCGTGAAAAAAGACTTCGACTTAAGTGCATTTCTCACGTCCTACACAAACTTCATAAAGAAGGAGCTTCTCAGCGAGGAGATCATCTGTGCCGCCTTCGTTTACGTAGACTTCAACGAGGACGTTATGGAGACGGCCCTATACTCCATGCCCCCGCTGCTGGTTTTGAAAGACGACGGCAGCCTCATGAGGATTAAGAGCAACAACCTGCCCATAATGCGATACCTGAGCACGAATTTTATCGAGAGATATGACATGTCCAGCTTCAAAAAGATACTAATCTACTCGGACGGCATCAACGAAAGCCACGTCAGCGGCAGCACCAGCCTTTACCAGGACCACATAGAGAGAGACTTCGTCCAGTCCACCTTCACAAACGACCTGTACCAGTTATTCGTTAAAAGGGTGGAAAAGACGGATGACGACGTTACCTTCATATACCTCCACAAACTCACATCCGACACCAGCACGAAGGCCACGTTCACCATCGACAGCACCCTGAAAGAGGTCAAGAGCATGACCGCAAGAATAGAAGACTACCTTGACCACGTGTCCGTCGACGAGGAATCGAAATCCCTCTTCATAAACTCTTTTACGGAAATACTAATGAATGCCTACGAACACGGAAACCTTAACTTGAACTCCATGCAAAAAAACGAGCTTACCATGAGCGGGGACTATGAAAACTTCCTCCTTTCCCTGGAAAAGACAGTGGATAAGAAAATTCACATAACCGTAAACTTCACGCATGGGGACACCAAAGACATGGTGGTGGTGAGCGTAACCGACGAAGGAACGGGATTTGAGCTTTCGCGGATTAACGAAAACAACGGAGAAAACTATATTTTCAGTGGCAGGGGTATTAAAATTGCCAAGACAATTTCCGACGTATTGCTATATAATAAAGCGGGAAACGAAGCGGTATTAATAAAAACTATCGATAGGGGGTACATTTATGGAGGTTAAAGCTAACAACGAGGAAATTACTATCTCCGGCCACATAAGGACTATAGAAGACTACCAGAAGATAAAACAGGTAGTGAACTCGGTCGTAGAGACGGGACATAAGTCCGTAACCATTATGATTCCCGAATCGCTGGCTATGACTTCTTCGGTTATTGGTTTTTTTCTGAAGCTCGTCTTCGAAAACAAGGTGGATCTGAAGATGTACGTCAAGGACGAAAGGCTGTATAATTTACTCGAAGTGCTGAATCTCGTTACGGTGTTTAAAGTGAGCAGGATGTAAGGCTCCGCCAATCGGCACCCACGACTGCTCCAGATCGGCCATGCCGGCCAAAAAATTGGAATACTATTAAGCCGGCATGGTTACAAAAACGTTTAGCGCGGCAACGCAAGACGCCCGTCTTCCCTGGTCTTGAACCCTGCCATGTTGATTTTGAGCTGCATGGCGATGTCCAGCAGGTTGTTCACCGAATCGGTGATAGAGTGTACCATCTCCTCGGATACTTCGGTTATGGTGAGTGTCTTTTCGATGTTCAGCGATATGTCGAGGGATTCCTCCGAGTGCTGGTTTACGGCCTTCGATATGAGGTTTATTTGGTCTGCGCTGTGACCGACGGCTCCGACTATGGATTTTAGTGTGGTGCCCATGTTGTTTATATAGCCGGCGGCCTTTTCGACCTCTGCCGCGGCCCCATCCATAGTTTTGGACGTTGTTGTGGCCTCTTTCTGCAGGTTGGATATCTTGTCGGAGATTTCGTGGGTTGCAGAGAGCGTTTTTTCTGCGAGTTTGCGCAATTCGTCCGCCACTACCGCAAATCCCCGGCCCTGCTCTCCCGCCCTTGCCGCCTCGATGGCCGCGTTGAGTGCCAATAAGTTAGTCTGGTCGGCAATATCGTTGATCACCGTCAATATGTTGTCTATTTCCCTGACGTGGGCGTGCAGTGTGGAGATCACCCTGGAGAGCTCAACGTTAGAAGAGTAGACGCTCTTCATGATTTCGATGGAGCCGTTTGCGAGTTCATCGCCTTCCCTGACGTCGTGGCAGGTGATGCAGTTTTTACCCATATAGTTCGATTTGGCAACATAAGGATATATGCCGGTGAGATCGGTGCCGTCGATATGCACGTACTCGGTACCCATTGTGAGCACCTCCGCCTCGTGCGCGTTTTGAGGATACTCTTCGGGATTCCCCTTGCCGAATTGCTTGTCGAGCGCTTCGCCCCTAATCATTTTGATGTCCACTATGTGCTTCATCTGCTCGAAGAACGAGGCTTTACCTCTTTTATCGATTAATCATCATAGTCGTAAGCGCGTTGAGTATGGTGTCCCTGTAGCACGCGATTGCCATCATTTTTGCCTCGTCGGTGACAATGGCCCTTACCCTGTTTCCGCTAACTACTATAACAACGGCAAAAAGCACCACTATCAAAACTATCACCGGTATTGCAGTCTTCCACGTAATCGACATGTCCCGTACTTTCATCGAAGTACCCCCTATTGGACAGACATTTTGGCATCCGTTGAAACTAAAACCCTTTTAAACAAGCTTATTAACAAATAACTAACAATTGTTAATAATTTGTCAACCGGCCCGTTAATAACCTACGGGTTGTAAGTCTCCAATATAGCTCTCTAAATCAAGACATACGAAATACACTGAACTAAACTCCAACCTCCGGACTCCAATCTGCGAAGTTCCCCAACCGGCAGCGTAACGCCCGACACCGTAAGGCTTATCTGCCGAAAAGCCCCGGGCGAAATTGCCATCTCCGATATATATATAACATTAGAATGTAAAGATTCATCAAATAAATTATAACTACGATAACGCGATGCTCAACTTTTTTCTGGTATTGCAGGTGTTGTCACGGAATCCGCAGGCCGCACAATGGCCCCTGCCCCTTTGCGTCACATCCGGCTACGCCCACGTGCCGGAAGCGCTGAAAGAGCGCATTTAAAACTGTCTTTCGTTTTTTTCATAAAGAGGGTTTTGCCTTAAAAGTACCCCAGCCCTGGCCTGACCGTCAGGACGAAAAGAAAAGAAACGAATATCGCGTAAAGTTACAGGAACTTTGCAAGGAGCCGGATACTGATATTTGGTTTACTGACGAATCTGGTTTTGAGGGTGAAACACGACCACGTAGACGCTGGGATAAAAAAGGTAGTAAAAGCCGGGTTACTCACAATGGAGACCACATACGGATGAGCGTTATTGGAATAGTGTGCCCGAGAACCGGAGAGTTCTTAGCAATAGAAGTACCACAGGTTGACAGTCAGGTATTTCAGGCTATTCTTGATGAGGTAAATAAAGAGGTGAAACCAACACGTAAACGTAACGTGCTTATCCTCGACAATGCTTCCTGGCATAAAAATAAGAGCCTCAATTGGCACAGTTTTGAATCTCTCTTTCTTCCACCCTACCCACCAGACTTCAACTCTATCGAAACTATTTGGCTGAACATGAAAAATCGATGGTTTAACAATAATATCTTTGCCATGATACTGCCGCCCTTATTTCTCGACTTGACCAGGCTATCATGGATATCATCAACTCACCCTCTCAAGTGAAAAACATGACTTCGTTCGGAACTTTATTTTGACAACCGCTATAAATGCCGAAAACCCGCTCACGGCACTTCTCAACCATGGCGGTATAAAAAAAGCATCGACATGGTTGACATACCAATTGGTATGTGATAATATAAACCATACCGACTGGTAGGTACTGCCAGCATTTTTTATCCATGGAGGTTATGTTATGGGTAGTGCAACAGCAATGAAGGTTGTCGATTGTAAAGGTATGTCTTGTCCCAGACCGGTTCTTCAGACTAAAAAAGGGCTTGATACTATTGCTTCCGGCCAATGTCTTCAGGTCATAGCTACCGATGCAGGTGCTAAAAAAGATATTCCCGCTCTCGTCTCCCGTCTTGGCCATTCCATTACGGATGTTAGTGAAAACGGTGGAACCATAACGTTTACTATCGAAAAGAAATAAGAGAGATTATCCATTCTGCCAGGGGTTAATTAGATTTTACGATCTACAGACCCTGGCTGTTTGGTTGCAGGCACTCCAAAAATAATATGGAAGAGTGGTTTACCGTTTTTATCGTGGATGTTTTTTATGAGCGGTTTTCCACTCAGGAAGGGCACGAACACGGGTTGTGGTACCGGGTTTGGGATCCGTGGTGGAACCTGAACAGGGTATAAAAGAAAATGGCACGCCATAGACCTCTGCATATTCCGGGTCAAACGCAGGACACAGCTTCAAGCTGCTCCCGATAAAATCTATCAGTCCATCGTTGCAGCAGAACTTAAAGCAAGATGCCTTATACCCATGCCCCAGCCATATGATACTGTAGGCTCAACCAAATACGTGGATTTCGATACAACACGCGCCGTCATTGAAACCAACCCGGAGAAATGCCACTTCTCCCATGTTGTTGCCGATACCGGCACATGGGAGGTGTGCACAGACTGGGTACGTTACTCTTATTTTGGAAAGTTTAATTATGTATCTTATTTGTAACCTGCTGTCACGTTGCACAATAAACCGGTAAAAAGTCTCAGATAAAATGAGCACTCCAAA
>JADFXJ010000016.1 GCA_015233615.1 Nitrospirota bacterium | reverse complement strand
CCAAGCACAAGCAGGAAGCCCGTTTAAACAGCGATACAAAATCTTCTAATTTTTTTATAACCGTTCTGAACAAGGCCTTCCCGTCAGATGGCAGGGTTTTTCCGAAAAAGAGGATAGTAATACCCCTGGGCCTCATCGTCGGTTTTATGACCGGCTGCAGCCTTGGTTTTGTCAAGGAGTACTTCGAGAACACCTTCAAGCGACCCTCCGACGTAGAGGTATACGCCCAGATACCGGTGCTGTTTTCGATTCCCTTTAAAGAAGACCTGCAGAGGATGGAAGAGAGCTAATCCCTTTGTTAACCCTCTGATGAGTGTCGCCGTTTGGGAGGGGAACTGGTTCGCATTAAAAAAATATTTGACACTTTATCGAATAAGTCGTAAAATGAGATTGTTTGTTACAAAATCGTTACAGATTTGTTACGGATTAATATCGATGGTTGGGATAGTCGGTAAAGCTAATTTCGGTTCGTGTCGGGTATTTCAACGGTGAAGCGGATAGCATTATTGAGGATAAGGAGGTAGCGCAATGGATAATCGGTGACAATCGTAGCCTGAGGAAAAACAATCTGCTTTGTAGATTTGGAAATCCCGCGTTATTTTAGAAAGGAAAAAACGGTATGAAAAAACATAGTTTTAATACAAAGTTCATTATCTCTTTAATTTTTATCTCCTTGTTGATGGGGTTTACAGCGGTTTTGGGGTTTAGCGGACAATCCGGCAATCTTTTCGGCACTAACGACGCTATTGGAGAATTTTCGATAAATAACTCAAATGAAAGAAGTATCCAAAAAGATTCGAATCCTTTACTTCCGGTTTATAAATTCATGAACGTGACAAACTATGCATTCTATTTTACTACCAGTGAAGACGAAAAAAATTGGTTAATTCAGACTCAAGCAAGCACCTGGCAATACTCAGGAATAGCATTTTACGCGTATGCCTCGCCATCTACACCCGGCGTTACCCCTTCGCCTACAGCCACGGCTACCCCAACTCCTACGCCCACACATACACCTACACCCACACCTCCTACACCTTCGCCTACGGCTGGTTGTAGCCCGGATGGCAGCTATTCAGGCACTAACACAACGGGTTCGAATGGGGTAATATCTTTTACTGTAACAAGCAACACGATATCGAATCTTTACAGAGCGGTTAACGTATCTTCTTGCGGCTTCACATTTACACAAACGTCATCGATATCGGCGAGCATAAATAATTGCAGCTTCACACACACCAGCAACACCGGCTATGTTGATCAATCGGGAAGGCAAATAAACGTTACCTTAATAACAAGCGGTACATTTTCGAATGGGGTGGCATCGGGACAGCTCTCTTACACCGATGCAAATGGCTGCACCGCTTCAGGTTCGTGGACTGCGCACAGATAACCCAAAATTTATTTAGAAGTGAAAAAGGGTGAAAAAAGCCCCCCTGTCTCAAGTGTTTCATGTGGTATTGGGATAATAGAAATATCGCCCGAAACGTGAGAGAAAAACAGGAGGGCTTTATCCTGCCGGTAAAGGTAAAAGAGGAGACCGACATGTGCGGCAACGTAAAATACAAATACTTTCTAAGATGCTTTTTTTGTTCTGTTGTCTGTTTTTGGGTTTGCTTATCGCCTCGTTTTCCTATGCAGGGGATTGAGGGTACCACGTAATCAAAAAACTACAACTCGGTGGCGAAGGCGGTTGGGACTACCTGAGCGTGGATAGCGAAGCCCGGCGTCTGTATATTTCCCGTGGTACCTACGTGATGGTGGTCGATATCGACACGGATAAGCCGGCAGGCGATATTGAGGACACTCCGGGTGTACATGGAATCGCGTTGGCACCGGAGCAAGTTCGAGGTGGTGGATACGGTTATTACACAACGGGGAGCCCGTACGATGGCGATCGATCTTAAAACCCACAACGTCTATTTGCCCACTGCACAATTTTCTCCGGCCCCCTACGCCGTCGCCCGATGGAAAAAAACCGCGTCCCGTGCCGACTAAGGACACGTTTGTGGTTGTCGTGGTTGGGCATTGAGGTTCCGGTTCAACTCACTTACCTTCCATTTTCGCGAGTTTTAGCCGGATTATTTTTTTTCGGCATAACCCCGGTTATAAAAAAACTCTTCCATTTTTTGTTTCTAATGTAGTATAATGGATTCTACATTTACATTCGGTTATCAATATCTGATATTATAGATTGTTATCCGGGTAACGTAAAGCTTCCTTCATGGGGTAAAGCTAATTTAAGGTAAGCTGGTCGTGGCAAATCCCGCGGCTAAATTCGATACCGGGTAACTTAATTTCCGGATGTTTGCCGGAGCTTGTTTTATTACACGGCAAATTGCCCGGATTATATATGTAAAGCGGCTCATCGAGCCATGAAATTTTAATCGTTAGTAAAGAAACAGGAGTCTACTATGCTTAATTCTAAGAAATTCTTGCGAAGCCTTTTTACTCCTATAACCATAATGGTTATTCCCCATAGCAACGAAAAAACTTACCGTTTTAAGCTGCCATCCATAGGTATAGTCACGTTAATTTCCATGTGGGTTTCCATTACGTGTTACATAGTATCCGTTGGCGTGACGACGCAAAAGTACAACGAAATTAAAGGTAAGGCGGATTATTACGCAAGCCAGTTCGGGGAGTTGAGGTCTACCATTGGTTCTTTGAAACGCTCCGAGGCTCAGTTCAAAAACCTCTTTTCCGTGAAAGACAAAGAATCGGTGTTTAAGAATATGGATATCAGCGATTCCGGCTCTATAGATATGGATTTATTGAAAAAGCAGATAGACAAGTCCATAGAGACCGTGGGCGAGATAAAAGATTACTTACGACAGGAGAGGAACTCCTTTTACGCCACTCCCATGGGAGTACCCGTGGAAAATTCCAGGTTCAGCTCCGGCTTCGGCTACAGGATACATCCAAATACCGGCAAGACAGAATTCCATTCCGGTGTAGACCTGGCGGTACCCCCCGGAACGCCGGTGAAGGCTACGGCTGACGGAATTGTGAGCTTTGCCGACTGGAGTGGAGGCAGCGGAAAACTCGTCGTCGTCGAACACGGTTTCGGTTACACTACATGCTATGCCCACAACAGGGAAATAAACGTTAAGATAGGCCAGAGAGTCAAGCGTGGAGACGTTCTAAGCTACGTGGGCTCAACGGGAAACACAACAGGTCCGCACGTCCACTATGAGGTATGGAAAAACAATACGCCCGTGGATCCAAAACCATTCCTTGAAAGGCAGTCCTGATGTGCGGCCAAAGGATTTTTTTATTTTATGAAGAGGGTTGGCCGGGGAATTTTATTAATCCAGGGTTGGGTTGATTTGGACTTATTAAGGTTAGACCGAGGAATGTACCGAGGAATGTTATGTTCAGTAAAAAGCACGATAAAATAGAGACACTCATAGGAGTTAGTTCGGAGATAAAGGGCACCATAGAATTAAAGGGTACCCTGCGCATAGATGGCAGATTCGAAGGAAACGTGAAGGCCGATTGGGTTGTGTTGGGCGAAAAGGGCCATCTCAAGGGAGACATATTATCGAGTGGAGTTATCGTGGGAGGTTTTATCGAGGGCAATATCAACGCAGGCGAATACGTCGAGATAATGAGCAAGGGAAGGGTGATGGGGGACGTATTTACGCAGAGGCTGGCCATACTGGAAGGAGGCCTATTCGAAGGGCGCTCGAAAATGCAGAAGATGAGTCCTGAAGGAGAAATCTCCGTAGCTTTTAAGAACGAGATAGAATGAAAATCGGATGCGACCTCCGAAAGGCACCGGAAGATGAGCGATAAGAACAAAAGCGTGGATGGTGTAATCGGCTCCGGCGTGATGATTTCTGGTAAGATTAGCTTTGAGGGCGTTTTGCGTATAGATGGAAGGTTTTCGGGAGAAATCGATGCCAGTGGTACTTTGGTTATCGGGGAAAATGCCATTATCGAGTCCATGATAAAGACTGATACCGCGTTGATTTCAGGCGAGGTAAGGGGCGTAATAGAAGCTGCCAGGATAGAGCTTCTCGCCAAGGCCAGGATTTATGGTGAAATCAGGACCCCGGTGCTCATAGTCTATGACGGAGCTTTTTTCGAAGGAGCATGCAGGATGTGCGCCCAGAGGGAACTCACTATAAAGCAGTTGCCATTATGACGTTCGCTTATGATGTTTGCCAATGATATTTGATATAAAGGCTGATCCCGGAGGCGCCTCCGCAAGTGCTTCCCCGCGTATCATGCGGCTTTATTTTAAGCGGTATCCGTGCCGTATGGTTTACCCGTGCAGGCCTTTTAAAAATCTTGAGAGGAAAATTCTATAAAGGGAAATTCTATAAAATGGGTAGAAGGGATTCGATAACCTTAATTTACTACAGTGACAGGAGCGGCAGATCCCGGAACTTGAAACTGCCGGCATGGCTTTTCAGGTCGATTATCGTATTGTCGTTTCTTTTTTTTACCGTAAGCGTATTTACGGCTTACGTGGCGGTGACTCTCTATAAAGACTATAAAGGACACAAAAGTTATAGAGAGCGAGTGATGCAGGACTTTACGATCTCTGCGCTCAAACCGGCTGCCGGTGATACGAAACGGGAGTCCGGCAACTTCAAAACCACCGGCAGCGTAGCCAATACCAAAACTGCCATGCTGGCCTCAGGCCATACGAACGAGGGTGAGGCAAAGACGGCACTAACTCCCGGGGGCTCGCCTCAGCCCACTGTGCCTGTGTTGCCCGGTAGTGGCGGCTTCATATCGAGCAGCGTAAACACCGGCGTAGTAAACATCGAAAATATCAGGTACACCGAGCATCCAAAAAAACAAAACGTATCTCTCGTTTTCGAACTCGTGAAATCAGGCAACAGGTATTCGAAACTGTCCGGATACGTATTTGTAGTATGGAGAGACGGCTCCAGGTTCCTTTCTGTTCCGGATGGAGCGGATATACAAAACGGGCAACCTCTGAGATATAAGGATGGAGAAAGTTTCGACATAAGATTCAAGAAGCGTTTTACCAGGATTATAAACAATCCGCTTAGCAAAATAAACGACCTTTATGTCCTGGTATATAATGCTGGTGGAGACATAATTTTGAAGAATAACGTTACGTTAAAATAGCATCATTGGCTCTAAAGCGGATAGTCGATTCCCTTAGCCAGAATGAATCCGAGCGGTAACGTTGGACTGAAGAGGTGTTGATTTACAGAACAATACAAACCTGAGATGAAATAATCGAAGGTGAAATTATGAAGGTGAAATGTATGATGGTTAGATTATCCTGGTGTTTCCTTGTGCTTGTGGCAGTGGCATTATTTCCGGTGGGCGAGTGTTTTGGCAAAACCGAGCACGTGGTATATTTCGAAGGCACGGACTACGAGCTTAACGTTTACAAGATCTACGGAAAGGAGCCGGGTAAAACCCTCCTCATTATAGGCGGCATACAGGGGGACGAATCCGGAGGTTACCTGTCGGCTGACCTTTACGCCGACCTGACCCTTAAAAAGGGAAATCTGCTGTTGGTTCCCCGTGCGAATTTCCTTTCGATAATAAAGCACAAGCGCGTTATAAATAACGATATGAACAGACGTTTCAACTACATAAACTCAAAGGAGTATTACGAGGACAAGATTGTAGAGATCCTTAAAAGCCTCATCGACAAGAGTGATTATCTGTTAAACCTGCACGAGGGTTCCGGTTTCTTTTCGGAAAAGTACGAAAGCGAACTGGTAAATCCGATGCGTTTTGGCCAATCTATAATCGCGGACGCCGAAGTCTTCAAGACTAAAGACGGTAAGGTAATTCGCCTCGGCCAGATGGCGAGGGACGTGGCAAAGGCAGTTAACTTAAACGTCAGGGAACCCCGCCACCGTTTCAGGTTTAACAACCACAGGACCTTCGAGTCCGACACCATGCACCCGGAGCAACGCAAGTCGGCCACCTTTTATGCCGTATCTCAGCATAATATCCCGGCTTTCGGTATCGAGGCGTCTAAGGAGATCAAAGACGTAGAAAAGAAAGTCGGCTATCATACCATGGTAATTAACGCTTTTATGGACAAGTTTGGGATTGTGCCCGAAACACCGGGTATAGTCATGGAGAAACCCCGCCTTAACTACCTGGTCGTAGCCGTTAACGGCGTAGAGCAGATACTACACAACGAGCAAACCCTGCCCGTCAGGAAAGGTGACAGGATAAAGATATCGAATATCGTTGCCAATTACAAGCGTGGGTTGAGCGTTAGCCTGGTAGGTTTGGGTACGGACAACGACTTGAACAAGGATTTCGTCGTCGATAATCCCGTCAACGCCATAGTGCTGAAAGATGGTTATAAGTGCGGTGAGGCGCACTTCAAAGTAGTGTCTAAAGTGCAGCAGTCCCCGCAGGCAACCTCGGCTAACGGAGCCGAGCCTATTTTGAGGTATCTTGTCATAGAGAATAACGGAGTCCGTTATGTTCTTAAAAACGAGGAGCACCTGAGTTTAGTAAAAGGTGACGTGATGAAGATACTCGACGTGGTATTCGATGGGCAGTCGCCCGAAAACGTCACGGTCAACCTTCTGGGGTATATAGGTAACAAGAGGAAAAGCACCACGGAGGACAGAGGATATCCAATTAATACCGCTAAAGATCTTATTCAAAAATATTCGAAAGACAAGGGTATACAAAATTATACAATAGAAGTCGTTCAGGGGAAAAACCTTATCGGTAACGTATACCTGGACGTAAGCGAGCCGAGAATGGACTATATAGTCCTGATGCAGAACAAGGGAGGCAAACGCTGGTATGCCGACGGAGACGTCGTAATGATGACCCAAAACGATATGCTGGAATTGATTGACGTAAAGACGAACGTTAACTCCAACGCAGGCGTGAAGGTTTATGTAAAGGGCTTGCAAAGCACGGATTCGAAGCACCTGGAAAAGTCCCTGTCTCTGGGAGAGGTCATTCGCAGCGGGGAATACCCGATGAAGAAAGGTTCCCAATTTCAGATCGTAGTGTCAAGGGAAGGCATCGTCCTGGGCAAGGCCACCGTGAAGGTGAACGAGCAGGTAGCCTCATGGGGAATTGCCAGGTAGCTTGTAATGAGGCTCGTAATAAGAGGCTCGTAATAATTAAGATGCTGTAATAAGAGGCCCGTTTTGTGAACGAGTTTTGTATAATATACCAGAAGCGCAGTTCGGGCAACGTCTATAGAGCACTCTTCGGAAGCGCCTCATCAAGCGCCTCATCAGGGAGACCGCGATGAAGGTAACAGACATCCACGTTCACGGTATGGGTGGGTTTGACACCAGGACGGCATCGAGAAAGCAGATACTGAAGATTGCCGAGCTTCAGTACGCAAACGGTGTGCACCAGATTATCCCCACCATATATCCGGCTGAGATCGAGGTAATGCGCCTGCACATGATGACCGTTAAAAAGGCCATGGAAGTGCAGGAGACAGTTGGCAGGAAAGGCGAAAAAGAGGCCAGGATAATAGGACTCCATCTCGAAGGCCCCTTTCTGAATCCGGGAAAATGCGGAGCCCTGCGCAAAGAAGCGTTCCTGAGCCCATCCGTTGAGAAGTTCGACGAACTTACGGCAGGTCTCGAAGATATAGTGAAGATAGTTACCGTAGCGCCGGAGTTGCACGGAGCTTTCGAACTCATTGGGTACATCGCCGGCAAGGGAATAATTGTCAGCATGGGCCACTCAAACGCTACCTATTCGGAGGCCGAAAACGGTTTTTATGCTGGTGCCCGGAGCATCACCCACGTGTTTAACGCCATGCGCGGACTTCATCACCGCGAGCCGGGCATAGCGGGCTTTGCTCTTACCAACAAGGACGTGTACGTCGAGGTCATAGCCGATCCATACCACCTTCATCCAAAGACAATCGAGCTTATATTTCACGCAAAACCCCTCGACAAGATCATAATAGTATCGGATTCCGTAAAAGAGACAAAGACCTCTCTGATTTCGGGTAGCATAACCAACTCAGGCGACGTGCTGATGGGTGGTTCCATGGTCGTTACAGAAACTGCAAAAAGGCTGATACAATCAGGTCTCGAAGAAAGGACTATCATGAGGTGCATATCCGATAATCCGGCGGCACTCCTGGCTCTCTCCACGGGAACTCCGAAATAACCGCCGACACCAGCCGGGTAAAAAACCTCCGAAGCGTGTGAACTATTAAAAAATATCTGGTATAATAAAGACAATAATAATGAAAAGAAAGGAAATCCGTGTAAAAGGAGGGAAAAATGTTTACGGAAGAAAGGAAAAATAAATTAGCTGATACGCTCAAAAAATTAGCTGATACGCTCTACGAGCGCATTAGAAAGAATCCTGCTCATAGAATGAAATGTCCAATGTGCGACAATAATGATTTCAAACTAGCCGATGCCTATCTTAGGAACGATCTCCAGCCGGACCTGAGCACGATGTCTTTAGGGGGGATGTCAATTCCATCCATTGCTATTATTTGTTCCAATTGTGGCTTTATCAGCCAACATGCAGTTGGTATACTTGGTCCCTTGCCAAAGCAACTAACACCGGATGAGGAATTTGATCAGGCTTTTGAAGAAGCAGGCCGCAAATAACAGGTAACTCGAGGAAGAGAATAATGGCAAAGAATGAAGAACCCGATAACGGTATCGGACATTTCGATATGAGCAGAGAGTTTTTAAAAAACATTTATATAAATCCAATTACGGAAAGAAAAGAAGCCCAGCCTATGTACTTACTTTATCGCTATACAATACGAACGTTCTTTTATGAGACCAAGCAAACTCTGGAGATTCAAGGTAGATTATTCGGCCTTGTTGGAATAGAGGTTTCCATTATCATATCGCTTGTTGCTACTAAATTTGAGGATTTTCATGGCATAAAGGGTGATTTAATCCAGGGAATATTTTATTGCTTAGCATTTATTTTTGGAGGATGGGCAATAAAAGATTTTATTCCCTGGTATAAGACGAGGGAAAAGCGCAATGTAAATTTCTTAGTTGATGAATTGGCCAATCGTGGAATACTTGAAATTAAGACAAGCACAGAAAAAGCACAAACGGCGGCTAACAAATAAATCAAGCACTTTTGCGAGTGAATGGTTGCAATATTTCTTTCGGTGTTTTATTTTCTCAATTATGTTATAATGTTCTATAAACGGTTGAAAATATTAATACTATTAACGATGTTAGGTGGGACTTAATGCAGTCTGGTACCGAAGAAGATACTATACAACAGTGGATTGACGATCTCAGAGAAGGGAATTATGGTTCCTGGGATATGTTCGCTTCTCTTGGGGATAGAGACCGGGCAAAACTGATTAAGCATTATATTTCGTCGTATTGTTCCCAACCGCACGATGAAAATAGGGAATACCTTTGTAGAGAGTTGATAATAAATTACATTATTTGCCAGATGAATATTTTATTTGCCGAAAATTTTGACTCTAAAATGGATAAGTGGATAAATCACATAAATGATTCTTTAATGCGCTATTTGGAAAAATATTGAGCAACGAAGAAAAAAAAGAAGATATTCCCGCTATACCTGAAAAGGAAGAACCAAAGCAAGATATTCCACCGGAACTGGAAAAAGCGTTAGAAGGCGTATCTCCAAAAGACAGAGAAGCGATTAAGCAGATTCTGCATGTACAGTCTATGATGGTGAGCAGGGGACCGCTTCATTCGCAACTAAACCCGCTTTATCAGAAGGTTACGGGTGCTCATATCGATAAAGTCCTGGATTATAATCATGATGATGCTAAGCATGATTATGAACTCGAGAAATCAAGTCAATTATATAAGTTGATTTATGTTTGCCTCGTTATTGGATTTTTGATTTTCATGGTTACGTATTTGGCTAAAGATAATAAAGACCTACTGGTTGATATACTAAAAGTATTAATAGCATTTGGCGGTGGATTTGGCGTTGGCTTTGGTTTCAAATCGCGTTCGGAAAAGAGAAAGAAATAGATACCCGGCATATGTTATCCGTGCCTGCATCCAAAGATCTCATCGTGGACGATAGTAAGGTTAATTACTATAACCTGGCCATAGCGCTAGCCGTGGTTACGGTTTTTTACAATTTGATCGAAGGGCTTGTATCGGTCTTCCTTGGAGCTAAGGACGACGCCCTAACCCTCCTGGGTTTTGGCGTGGATTCTTTCGCGGAGGTCATATCCGGCATCGGCATATGGCACATGTCCGTGAACCTGAAGCGGGCCGGCATCGGCGATATGGCCGTAGTTTCCGTCATGGACGATTTCGAGGTGCGCTCACTCAGGATCACGGGTTTTGCCTACTATCTATTGGCGGCAGGTTTAAGCGTGTCGTCAATCGTCAATCTATACAAGGGACACAAGCCGGTTACAGCCTTTTGGGGAATCGTGGTATCCCTCGTTTCTATAATATGCATGTGGGTTCTTATTCGTTACAAAATAAAACTCGGAACTGAAATGCGCACAAAAACCGGTAACGTGGCAGGCTCACAGGCCATAATAGCGGACGCCAATTGCAGCAGGACCTGCCTGTATTTATCCGTAGTGCTTTTAATCGCAAGCATTGGCTACGAGTTGACAGGCTACGGAGGGATGGACTCGATAGGCGGACTTGCCATAGCTTACCTCTCCTTAAAGGAGGGCCTGGAGTGCTTCCAAAAAGCCGGCGGCACTAGCGGCAATACTAATGGTGCCGGAGCTTGCTCGTGTACCGGACCATGCAAAAAGGAGGTTTCACAATGATTGGTTTCATAGGTGGGGGAAAGATGGCCGAGGCCATGGTAAAAGGCCTTTTGGCTAAAAGCGGCACTACCATAGTTGTTTCAGATCCCTTTGAGGAGAGGCGCCGGTTCCTGGAAAATACGTACGGCATAAAGACAGTAAAAGACAACCCGGCATTGGCTACCTCTGTTGAGATCATCGTCGTGGCCGTGAAACCCCAGAACATGAAGGAACTTGCTCTGGAGGTCAAAGACGTCGATTTTACCGGAAAGACCATAGTATCGATAGTGGCCGGCGTAAGCATCTCAACGCTGAAATCCGTTTTCAGAACGGATCGCGTTATTCGGGTAATGCCAAACACCCCTGCCCTCGTTCAGGAGGGCGTATCGGTGATAGCGGTTAAGGACGGCTTCCCGGATCCGGATCTGGAAAAGGCCGTATACCTGCTCTCAACTATCGGCAAGGTGGTTAAGCTGCCCGAAAAGTACATGGATGCCGTAACCGCACTGTCCGGCAGCGGCCCCGGGTTTATAGCATACATAATAGGGGCGATGGCAGAGGCCGGCCAATCCCTGGGAATTCCGGGTGACGTTGCTCTTACCCTTGCGGTAGAGACCCTGGCAGGTACCGCAAGTCTTCTTCGCACGGGTATCAGTCCGGCGCAGCTCGTTAAAATGGTCGCATCTCCGGGAGGTACTACAGTGGCCGGGCTAAAGGTCTTCGATGACAGGGAACTTAAAGGCATAATTGCCGAAACCCTGGCGGCTGCGGCTAAGAGAAGTTCGGAATTAGGCGGCTAAGGCCATAGACATCAGCCCCGACAAGGAAGTACCGAATAAAGTACCGGAGAATGAAAAAAATTATGCTTGAAGAGGTTATCGAAAAAATAAATTCGGGCCGGAGGCTTGACAGAGACGATGCGCTGGCATTGTTTCAATCGGACGACATATTTACCCTGGGTGAGGTTGCCGCCCAAAAAGCACGCGACCGGTATGGCGACCGGGTCTTTTACACGAGAAACCGCCACGTCAATCCCACGAACGTGTGCGTTAACCGCTGCCGGTTTTGCGCCTTCAGCCGGTCGAAAGGACAAGACGACGCCTATACCATGTCGGTAGAGGAAGTCATACACAAGCTCGTGTCAGTAAAATCTTCTTTTACGGAGGTGCACATAGTCGGAGGCCTGCACCCGGACCTTCCCTTTAGTTTTTACCTGGATCTGCTTTCAGCTATAAAGAGCGCCTTTCCAGGCGTTCATATAAAGGCCTTTACAGCCGTGGAGATCGACTATTTCTCGAAGATAAGCGGCTTGGGTATAGAAGATACCCTGGTTGCCTTAAAAAAGAGTGGTCTCGATGCCCTTCCCGGTGGCGGGGCCGAGATCTTTTCGCCGTCCGTGAGGCAAATACTTTGTCCCGACAAAATTTCTGCCTCAAGGTGGCTGGCTATCCACGGGATTGCCCACTCGACGGGCTTAAAGACTAACGCCACCATGCTTTACGGCCACGTGGAGTCTTACGAGGACAGGGTGGACCACCTCTTTATGCTCAGGGAGCAACAGGCGGCAACCGGAGGTTTCCAGGCTTTTATTCCGCTGGCCTTTCAGCCTCTCAACTCGGATATTAAGGGAAAGTTCCCCTCCGGAATAGACGACCTGAAGACCATAGCCATAAGCCGCCTCGTGCTGGATAACTTCCCTCACATAAAGGCTTACTGGATAATGCTGGGTGAAAAGATTACTCAGGCATCCCTATTTTTTGGCGCCGATGACGTCGACGGCACCGTGGTGGAAGAAAAGATAGCCCACAGTGCGGGTGCCGACTCTAAGGAGATGCTCACGGTCGAAGAGATGGAGCACCTCATAAGAAAAGCCGGTAAGACTCCCGTCGAAAGGGATTGTTTCTACGCTGAAATAAGGAGAAATTGACAATTGAACGCGATTCAATCAAATGCAATACCATCGCTCGCAATACAATCAAACGGGATTCCTTCAAACGGGATACCGGTTGGCGTTGGTCTTTCGGGCGCAATTAAGGGCGATAGAATATCCAGGGGTGATGCACTGAAGATATTAGAAGAGATGCCGCTCCTCACGCTTGGACGCATGGCGGACGAAAAGAGGAAATCTCTTCATCCCAACGGTTCCAACGGCATTGACGGCAGTGACGATGGTAGCGGAGGTGTGGTTACGTTCGTAATAGACCGCAACATTAACTATACCAACGTGTGTATTAACAAGTGCAGGTTCTGCGCCTTCTACAGGGAAAAGGATTCCCCCGACGCTTACGTTATAGGAGAGGAAGAACTGTTTAAAAAGATTGAGGAGACCATATCCCTGGGAGGCACGCAAATACTTATTCAGGGAGGTCTTAACCCGGATCTGTACCTGGCCTACTATACAACCCTTCTGCGCAAGATAAAGGAGCGGTTCAGGATAAACATACACGGTTTTTCACCGCCCGAAATAAAGCATATAGCGAAGAACGCCGGTTTAACCACGAGGGAGACACTCGAAGAGCTAAAGGCGGCCGGACTTGACTCTATCCCCGGCGGCGGGGCTGAGATACTGTCTGATGGCGTAAGAGAGGCCATAAGCCCTAGGAAGATACGTTCCGGACAATGGCTTGAAGTCATGCGGGAGGCTCACCTTTTGGGGATGAGGACAACCGCCACGATGATGTTTGGTACCGTCGAGGGCCCCGTCGACATAATCGATCACCTGGAAAACATACGCTCCCTTCAGGATGAAACCGGAGGATTCACGGCTTTCATACCGTGGACGTTCCAACCGGGCAACACGGAGCTGGGGGCGGAGGCCAACGTGGCTACCGGGGTGGATTACCTGCGGGTGCTGGCATTTTCCCGTCTGTACCTGGACAACGTTGCCAACCTTCAGGCGTCATGGGTCACCCAGGGCATAAAAATGGCCCAGGTGGCACTGCGTTTCGGCGCCAACGACTTCGGCTCCACCATGCTGGAGGAAAACGTTGTGAAAGCGGCCGGAGTTAGCTATAAGATATCCACGGATGATATAATAAACGGTATTAAGGCGGCCGGGTTCAGAGCCGCCCAGAGAGATACTTATTACAATATCTTGAAATATTTTTGAAATATTTCAGAATATATTTCTTATTTGCTGACATATTTGTTGACCTATTTATTAACGAATCGAGGTAGACATGGACGAAAACGTATATGACGTGATAATAATAGGCGGAGGGCCTGCCGGACTTACCGCGGCTCAATACACTGCAAGGCTGAACATTAAGACTATCGTTCTGGACAAGTCCCACACGGCCGGGGCTTTAGCCTTTACCAACAAGATAGAGAACTACCCCGGAGTACTCCAGTCACTAACCGGTAGTGAATTGCTCGGCATATTCAGGCAGCAGGCCGTTAACTTCGGGGCCGAGTACGTGGAGGCACAGGTGATAGGTGCAAACCTGGAAGGAGACATAAAGCAGGTCTTTACCATGGAGAAAACCTACGAAGGTAAGACGGTGATAATAGCCACCGGCTCTATGGGAAGGAAACCGTCCATTAAGGGCGAAAAGGAGTTCCTGGGCAGGGGAGTGAGCTACTGCGCCATATGCGACGCCGCCTTTTACCGTAACAAGGAGGTGTGCGTCGTCGGAGAATCGGAGGAAGCCATAAAGGAAACCGGCGTTTTAGCTCGCGTAACCGGACAGGTCTCCCTTATATCGCCTACAAACAAAGTTAAGGTAGAAGAGCACCATACACTAGTTGAGCATAACGTCGACGTACTTTTGAATTACAAGGTAGCGGAGATCAGGGGCAGCGACGTGGTAGAAGGCATTCTGATGGTGAACAAGGACACGAACGAAGAGATATATAAGCCCATGGACGGCGTATTTGTCTATCTCCACGGAAGTAAGCCCATAGTGGATTTTCTGAACTTTGCCGTGGACATCAGCGACGAGGAATGCGTTCTAACGGATCGGATGATGGAGACGAACATTCCCGGCGTATTTGCCGCCGGCGACGTTTCCTGCGTAGAGGTCAGGCAGGTGGTAATAGCCGCCGCCAACGGTTGCGTGGCAGCCCTGTCCGCCGATAAGTACATCCACCACAGGAAAAAGAGAAAATACGTCTGGGGGTAAACAGGGTAACCGGTAGAGGCAATACTACCGGCCTGGCTGCTGGCTATCTGCATGGCCCGCCCCTCACTGAGTACCGTGCGACGCGCGTCGTAGAGATCACTGTCAGCTTTACGAATCCATCCATGGGCCAAAGCCAGGTTATCTTTCATAGAGAACTCTCCCCTGGGCAAGCGCGGTGGTTATGAAAGCATTAGATACGTGGCTCCACTCCTGCACTTCCTACGGTGTCCAAACGACTATACCCTTAGAAGGAAAGGCGCCGGTAAGAGCGCGCCGGTACCGCGCCGATCTCTTGTATCGCGGCATAGGGGATTGCCCGATAACCAACAGATCGAGATCACTGTCCGGCCGGGCCTGTCCGCGTGCGATAGAGCCGAAGAGCACGATTTTCAAAGGATCACCGGCAGAGCGAATCCGTTGAACGATCTCTGCCAGCAACGCCTCCGTCACAACCGGATACGATATTGTCTTTTCCATTGCGGCACCTCCTCTCAACATTCGTCGGGCTTTCGGCCATGATGCCTGCCAACGCCAATTGGCAATCATACGAGTAATGTGAGATTATCGATACCCTGCGTTTTGGCAGTCCCTGGGGGGCGTTGCGGGGGCTCTCCCCCGCAGAAGGGGTAGCGGCGGCCGCGCTTTTTGCGGCCAAAGCGAGGGGAAAGCCTTCCCCTCCTCATCTCTTGTACTTGTGTTACTCTTATGTATGCGACCTGGTATAAGTACTCTTTTTTTTAAATCGAAAATGCAACTTATAATCCATGAGCTATTTTAGAACGTACAACTAAGCATAGTCAAACGGAAATTAAAAGCTATAGAAAGGTTATATACGTCTATATAATATTTACGGTTTATTTTCCGTAAAGTGAGGACGGTAAAGGAAGCGTGGTCGTCAAGTATAAATTTACGCGTTTCAGGAGTTCTCTGCTTTCCTCAAAAGTGATTGAGCCGAGGGCCTCTTCGTAGGGCACCCATTTGAAGTCGGAGACTTCGGCTTGCTGAGGTATAACTTCAACGGTGTCAGCGTCGTTTACCTGAGCAAGGAAGTATTGTACTGTTTTGTCGTATATCTGCCCCTCCCGCCGGAAGGTATATTGCTCTCTGAAAGTGATGCTCCCGATGATGGAGTAATCCGTGATCCCGGTCTCTTCGGCAAGTTCTCTCCTGGCCGCTTCTATAGCTTCCTCTCCCTCGTTTGCGTGGCCCTTTGGAAATGCCCAGTGCCCGCCGTTTACGTGGCGAATCAAGAGATAAAGAATTCCGACTCTGTCGTTGCCGACGGGTATGACGCCATATGAGTTATCGGGTAATGCCTTCACTTAGCCTCCATGTTTTCTCAGTATGTTCCCGGTTGCAGCTATATATTCAGTGGATCAATTGTCATGAAAAATCAGGCATTTAATTCTAATTGGATATCTTCATCTGTATCGGGTATTATTGAGAAACCGTACTCTGCCATATTTTCCTCGAATTTGCGGCGGCTATCCCCCGTTATTTCCCGGGCTTCTTTTCCGGAAATATATCCTTTGACATAAAGAACGCCGGCAACCGCATAGCGGGCTAATTCCTGATTTAAAGGAAGAGCTTCCGTGTGTACAGCATTAGGAAATTCAATTGTGTAAGTTCGCATATTCCCTCCACGTTAAAGTCTATATCCTTATTTTACCCGAACGGCTACGGCAAGAGCTAATTTTTCTTCTCGACTCGCCATGTGGATAAAAACGTTAGACCATATCAACCGCACGTCCAAGCAGGAGGGTGCCACTGCAGCGCTTGATGAGTTCGTCGCCGAAGAACCGCCAACACAGGGAATCGGAGAAGACTGTAGCAGCCGTTGCTTATTTAGCGGCCGTCGAGTATAAATTTACACGTTTCAAGATGGCTCTGCTTTCCTCAAAAGTGATTAAGCCGAGGCTTCTTCGTAGGTCGCCCACTTGAAGTCGGAGACTTCGGCTACCTGGAGTTAACTTCGATTGTGTTAACGTCATTTGCCAGAGCAAGGAAATATTCTACGGTTTTGTCGTATATCTGCCACTCCCGCTAAAAGGTATATTGTTCTCTGAAAGTGATATCACCGATGATGGAGTAATCCGTGATTCCGGTCTTTTCGGCAAGTTCTCTTTTGGCCGCTTCTATAGCTTTCTCGTCCTCGTTTGCGTGGCCCTTTGGAAATGCCCAGTGTACGCCCTTTACGTGGCGAATCAAGAGATACAGAACTCTGCCGTTATCGTTGGCGACGGGTATGAAGCTATATGAGTTATCGGGTAATGCCTTCATTTAGCCTCCATGTGTTCTCAGTATATTCTCAGTTGCCACCGCTTTATATTCAGATGAAACGGGTTTACAGCGTTTGCCCGACTATGGTTATCGTACGTTATATTATTATATTATAACGATAAAACAATGAAAATAATCAAATGTTATACTGTATTTGACGTAAATATAGTAATTATTTTTCTTGACAATGGGGTCAACTATACTATACGCTTAAATAATGAGTAAAAAATACTTAGATAAAGAAATGCCTACTGTTTTAATTGTGGAGGATGACCGCATTATTGCCGAGTCATTATCAATTGTACTTAAAAGTCATGATTTAGACGTTATAATAGCAAAAAATGGTAAAGATGCCTTAAAAATATTAGAAGTTGATTTGTTAGTTGACAAAAGAATTAATTTAGTATCGTTAGATATTCTGATGCCAGTTATGGACGGTATAGAAGTCTTAAAAAAAGTAAAAAAAATGGCTCCAGATTTATCTGTTATAATGTTAACAGCACTTGGTGAGGCATCTTTTATTGATAAGGTAATGGAAAGTGGTTGTGATGGCTATTTTACTAAACCATTAGATCCAAATGAATACGCAACTTCAATTAAAAATCTTATACAAAATAAAAAGGAATTACGCGAAATAGAAGATCAAAAAATAGAAGTGGGATATTTAAAAGAAAATATCAGACGTTTAGTAAAAGAGAAAATCGAATGGGAGAATAAGTCGCACCTCCTTGAACAAAAGCTTAATTCGCTTAATTTAGTAGAAGAGATTTTTGAAGCAAAGGAAGAGGATACCGAATTTCTGAAGCAGGTTGGCGAATTAGTAAGGCCTATAGTGCATGAATTGAAAAACAATCTTGAATCTATCGACTTTACTATTTCTAAAGTTATGAAGCTTTTTATGGAAAATAAGGAGATCGATTTAAATACGGTTAAGAATTTAATTTCAAAAAGCAGTAATTACTTTAAATCTATAAAAAGACGACTTGACGATTTAAGCTATTTGGGTGGAAAGCAACCTCATTTTAGTGAGGTAAACTTAAATGAGATCGTAAGTGATAATATAGAAATGCTTCGATTACGTGACGACCGTTATGATATAGAATATGATATAAGTAACGAAAAGATAATGATTCAAGCCGATAAAGAATCCTTAAATCAAATAATTTCAAATCTTTTAATAAATGCTGTAGATGCTTGTGAGCCAGATAGAGGGAGAATTGAAATAACGGTTAAAGAAATTGAAGGATATGTTGAAATAACGGTTACCGACAATGGCATAGGAATCTACAAAAGGGAGTTGGACAAGATTTTCAACTTGCATTACACCACTAAAAAAACAGGCTTTGGAGTTGGGCTCTATTTGGTAAAAAAGGCAGTGGAACTTCATGGAGGGCGAATAAAAGTCGAAAGTAGTTCGGGAGCTAAGACTACATTTACGGTTACGCTTCCCATAAAACAGGAGGGCAGGGATGGCAATAATACCCAGGATTCTTTTAGTTGACGACGAGGAGGATTTTATTGAATCTGTAAAACCTTTTTTACAAGCCGATAATTTTCATGTTACAAGCTGTCTTAATTCTGAAGAGGCGCTTAAGGCCATTCATAAAGAATTCTATGATATTGTTATTTGTGATGTTTATATACCTTTTTTTGGACTTAGCGAAGGTGGCCTTGAAGTAGCAAAAATGGCGGCAGAAAAAAACCCGGCATGTTTTATTATTGTAATATCGCAGTACGTAACAGAAATACTTGTCAATAAGTTTTTAGATGCGTTGCCCAGACAAAAGTTTAAATTCTTGAATAAATCGCCAAATTTAAACGAGGATTTAATGAAATTCGTAAAAGAAGGACTTAAGAACAAGTTTATTTTTGTTTGTATGCCTTTTGACGACAAATTTGAAGATGTTTATAAGCTTGGCATAAAAGGAGCCGTTGAGGAACTTGGCTTTATTTGTAAACGGGCGGATGGAATTCAGTATACCGGTGGAATAATTAAAAAAATATATGAATTTATACGAACTTCTCACGTAATCGTTGCAGACATGACAGGCAAAAATCCAAATGTGTTTTATGAAGTTGGCTATGCACATGCCATTGAAAAAGAGGTCATTCTGACAACACAAAATGTTGACGACATTCCTACAGATTTGAAGAATTTTATACACATCAAATATGAAGCTTCAAAAATCACCAAATTGAAAGACAATTTAAAGCAAAAAATTCAGGAATTGTTTTTATAAAAATAACTTATCCGCTATAGATAATTTGTTGTCTTGACAAAGTGATCTATCGTAAAATTATAGATAAGACAACAAAGAAAGGAGCACAAATATTATGAATACGGGTGACTTGTTAGAGCGCATAACGACTAATCCCGAATTAATGGTGGGGAAGCCTACAATCAGAGGAATGAGAATAACGGTAGAGCAGATTTTAAGGGCTATTGCATTTGGAGTTACTACGGATGAGTTATTAGATGATTATCCGGAGCTTGAGGAGGAAGACATTCAGGCTGCTCTTCTCTATGCTGCCGAATTGGTAGGCGAAGAGCGGGTTTTTACCGTGTATGCGGCTTGACAAATTATGGAAGATTCTCTTTTTAGACCAAAGCCGGAAACTCAACCATTCGCAGTAATTGGTTACGAATCTCTCCAGCCGTAGCCGCGAGATCAACGGTCGCAAATCGAATTGCGTGTCCTTGAATCACTACGGTTTCGTCAACCATCTTCTCGTCAATCGACGGGTGCAGGAGAAGGCCTGAAGCGTGTAGTGATAGCGGATCTCCATCGTCGTCCTGTGAACGAAGGTAGGCATATATCTGGTAAATGTATCCACTGCGCAAAGCTTCCTGCAAAATGCCCATAATCTATCGATAACGTTATATCCATATATCTGGTAAATGTATCCACTGCGCAAAGCTTCCTGCAAAATGCCCATAATCTATCGATAACGTTATATCCATATATCTGGTAAATGTATCCACTGCGCAAAGCTTCCCTATACGGCCCTTGCGTAATAATAGAATTAAACTTCGTATCGATTACGATGCGTTGTCCGATGCCATGGTGGTCAAGAACTACGTCGGTAATCATCGAAGGCAGGAGCGCATCGATTCCGTAGGTCTTCTTTTCTATCGGCCAATGTAAGGTTTTCCCCGCATTAGTGCGCCATCCCGTTGGCGACAGCACAACCTTGTAAAACCCGGCAACGGCTTTTTCGTAAAGATGTCTGATCCACTCAATTTCCCGATCGGGTAGATGCAGAAGTTTGCTGCCGCTTGCTTCTGTTGGTAACGCCAGATCGAATGCAATCTGTGCTGCTGCGACCATGTGCTGGTCATCTGCATCATGATGCCCAAACCTGTCTATGCTTAACTCTGCCCTGCTGGGTTTCTCTCCGGTAACGCCGCACCGCTTTAAGCTGCCACTAAGGGCCCGGCAGCGGTGCGCCAACTCCGGCCGACTAACAATCCGTGAAATTACTTCAAGTGCTGCCCGAACGAAGCGATTGCGGGGTGTGTTGACAATTAAATCCTCAAATCGACAAGCGACTTTTCCTCGAGCGAGGAGTTGGTGTCGTTCGGTGTTCAACAAGTCTATGCGTCCACGAACCCGTCCCAGTACAGCATTACGAGGCCGGTAGCCAATACTCAGGTTTCGCATCAGCCGACGCTCTACCGCATGTGCCAGAAGTTTGGCGACAAGGTCAGGAATGTCGTCAGGGTTTTCCTCTACGCCACATTTTTCCCGATGAGCAAGTTGCCGGAAGAACCCGGAGGCGTAGAGCCTTGATGCATATAGCATCAGCAGCCAAAGATTGCGAACGGGAATTGGGCCGATATAACAACTATCCCCCTGAGTGGGAGCACTTATAGCGGATGCCATAATTCCTTCCATCAAAACCCTTCGGTCAGACGTGTACGAGCAGTACTAGCCTTATCTGGCGCATCAAACCAGTATTCGGCAAGTTGCGGAGCAATTTCTGTCTCGACGACTTGCCTAAACCATTCGCGAGCGTCGGCAATAGGGATTCCGGACGGTGGCGTCACATAGCTGTGGCCGATTCGGAACTGACGGCCAAGGCTGGTATCTTTAGTGATCACTTCGTTCAATGCATCGATGCGTTTCTCAATTTCCAGGAGGGTTTCCATGTCGATCCCGCATTGCTTGTTAACCCAGTCACGCCATATTTTTCCAAACTTTGGTTCGAGATCGAAGAATGCGAAGCGCCGCCGCAGGGCTAGGTCTACAAGGGCAAGCGACCGATCCGCTATGTTCATCGTTCCGATAACGTACAGATTGCCGGGGATGTAAACCCGCTCGCAATCCGATTTACGATAGCACAACTCAAGTGCTTCGGTAGATGTTCGTTTGTCCGCTTCCAACAGTGTCAACATTTCACCGAAGATTTGTGCCGGGTTGCCCCGATTGATCTCCTCGATGACAACAACGTGATCGACGGAAGACTCCTGCAATGCCGCGTTAACCATTTCCATGAACGGACCATCGGTCAGCGATAGTTTTCCATCTCCGGCAGGCCGCAAGCCGCGTACGAAATCTTCGTAAGACAGATTGGGGTGGAACTGCACCGCGCGGACCTTGCCGTTGTTTCGTTGCCCCATCAATGCAAAAGCCAGTCGCTTCGCGAGCCATGTTTTTCCCGTGCCCGGAGGGCCTTGCAGAATCAAATTTTTCTTCATTCGTAGCCGCTTAAGCATCTTTTCCAGTAGATCTCGTTCAACGAAACATCCATCAGCCAAAATGTTATCGATCGAGTATGGCTCAATGAAAGCAGTTGCAGCCGTGACTTCTGCTTCGCGTTCGTTATCGGCCTCATCACCATCTCCATCGCCATCACCAAAACGCTCTTGCCAGTAGGGCTCATTTCGGAACCTGTCCAGATTCTGGGATTGGTTGTCGAAGGTAAAACCAATCAAGGCATCAGCGCACCAATCCCAATCGCCAGGCATTACCCGCCAGACCATTTTCACATGCGTGAAGAAGTACCATTCGCGGGGAGAATCAAGCCGACTCCAATCGACCTTTATCATGCGGCCATCGCCTATATTTTCTGTAACCGTTCCAATTGCTTTGATTGTCATAACAGATACCGACCGCCCTCGGTTGTCGAAAGGCAGATCGTGTTTACGAGTATTCGTGGATTTAATCGCAATGCGGTCGCCTGGTTGGATCGACCTCACTGTATCCAAGTATTTGTCCTCGTAACCGTTTTCCCAAATTCCTTCATCGAGGAATCTTGGCGTCTGGTCGTCACCTCCGAAACTGGCTCCTACAAACCAACATGGTCTAACTATTGCCCCTTTAGGTATAGAAGCGTTTTTTATAATCTCTTCGGTTTTGTCCAGGTTGCGAATGTCTTCACCTCTATTTCCCAACAGGTTATAGTAAGCCTCTTTGCTTAATTCCTCCATTGCATCTCGCCAAAGGTTTTGTTTTGGAATATTTTTCAGTGTTGTGTCAAACCATTCAACCGGCACAATATTCCTGAATTCGGGAAGATTGGCATCAAAACGACAAGGTCCCGTTACCCTGCCAATACCGGCAATCATACTTATTCCTTTGTTTGCAACGATTATGTAGCCAACCGATAGATACCTGAAGTCCCAGAGACATCTTTCGTAATATGTCTTCTGACGTGTGCCCATGTCGAAAATTTCGCTATATTTCCCCTTCAGATCGGCGAATGAATTGTACGTCCTCAAGTCTCCAACGTCGTCCCAGCCGATGGCTATATGCTTTTCTTGTTGGCATCTATCCCATAATCTGGCATTCTCACCAGGGCGTATTTGCCAATAACGAACCTCCGGAGTAAAGAATTCTTGAATACTTTTAGAGTCTTCCTTACCAACTGAATGCTGATTGATTTTTTCTCTTAAGGCAATATCTTTCTTTTCTAACCATGAATGGATAAGGTTGTCAAATTCCCTTGTTGCAAGGCCTAGGTCAGTTACATATTTGCCTAAAGCAGGCCCTATAGTTATTTTTCTGTCCTTAGCCGCTTGCTTAGTAGCTTCTATTCTCAATTGCGTTATATCGACGCCATGTTGATATTTTTCTTTAATTATTTTCAATACATCGAGTATTTGGGAAATTCTTTCACTCACGCCTCATCACCTCATTTTATAAGCTTTCTTAATTAGTCATTAACCCGGGTTTTATTGCTCCGGGTTCAATTTACCGTCTGTTCTTCGACATATTTTACCGATGTCAACATTAGGCTTTTCCACGTATTACCATCATCCTTCGTTTATTTCGATAGTTGTTCGGTAAGGCTTAGATGATTCGTTTGATAAATCATTAATGCTTTCCGATATAATCATTTACCACAGCACTTTTTATATTTCTTCCCGCTCCCACATATACACGGGTCATTTCTTCCCGGTACTTTTTTTGCAACGGTATCGTTAACCGGAGTAATTTTTCTTTTAGGCGTAATATTTTTTGTCGTATAGTTCTTCTTCTTATAGATTTTATATAGTTTTCTCAGTTTTTTGTTGCGTTCACTGAATGTATGTAGAGAAACAGGGTCAGACAATTCCGACATAAGCATTTCTGGTGTGGCAACCTTTTCTTTTCCGGCCTGCTTAATATTCCATGTTCCGGTCTCATAGTTCAATGACGTTGTTGGATAAGCACCTTCATAATTCTTTACGTCTTTTACATGTGGAATAAATTGTAAGAATACTTCTTTACAATTGCAGTCCGGTGCAACGCAATAATAATCGATTATCTCATATTTAACGTCGTCTACATCAACGTAGATTCTTTTGTTATAAGGCAAAATACTACCATAAGCAACCGTGAGTCTTTCTTTTTCGACTTCGTCTATGTTAAATTGGGCATTTAGTTCATTCAGTGGGTAGGTCTCCGTAATATACGTCTTAAAGTGAAGGTATATGTTCCATAATATATTCCAATCAGTGTCACTTAGTCCTTTAATAAAGGATTCTGCAAAATTAATATCCTGGAGAGAATAATGGAATTTCTCATCATTAAAAACTTCTTTTTTTTCGATATCGATACTGAATGAGTATTGAATCTGTTTTGCAGGTAATTCTGCCGACTGCACACTATCAAACTTAAAATAAATTTCGTTGCATGTACACGTGGGATTGTTACATATCCTATATTTGCCTGAATAGCTTTCTCCTTTATGTTCGCCGGAATCAAAAACAATGTAAATTATATCTTCTTCATTAATTTTGGCAATATCTATCATAAAGAACCTCTTTCATAAACAAGTATATACCGTAGCCGTCATTTTAAGGGTGTCCGGGTCCCCTTCATAAAACATTTTAGCATAGAAAGAACCCGAAAGGGAATTCCTTAGAAAAGTATAGAAAAAACGGTTCGTTGTGATGCAATATCGCAACACCTGCGCGGCTGCGGAGCACCACGTGGCAACGCAACAAAGTTGCAGCAACAAAATTGCCGCTTTACCTTGTTTAATGTTTTCTGTTATCATATTAACCAGATATGGCTAAGAAAGCGGCATCATCGTGGGCTCTGCGCAGTAACATCTCCGATTACAGCGTCGATGTAACCATTGATCCTAAGTATCAGGTGGTTCTCGACGTGATGGAGCGCTACCACGGCCTTAAAGACGGGCTTATCACGTACCTTAAAGAGCTTTGCCATCCTTACAAAAACTGGCAGTTCATCGTCAAAGAGACGTGGACGTATTCGCTGGGCTACTTTTACGAGCTGAAAACCCACCCCAAGGGCGCGGAGACGGCCGCGCTGTTTTTAGACGCAGCCGCTGTGGCTATCGCCAGTGCGAAAGACGTTTCGGTTAAGGCGGACGGTTTCAGCCTCTTTTATCTTTTAAGCCAGAAGATACTGAAGGAGAGCGCCGAAGATTTACCCAGGTTTATTCCGATTTTGGAGCACGCCTTCGAAGTCCTTGACGGCTTTGACGACGAGTTGTTTTCGGTTATCGCCAAAAGCCACTACCAGTTAAACAGGCTGATACGAATATATACCGAGAGTTTACCTGAAGGGGCAAGCCTAAAGGCGGCCAGCAGTCTGATAATTCATTACCTGAAATACACGTATTCGTACTGGCTTAAAGAGCAGGACCCGCTCACGTGGGCCGAAAAAGAGATAGACTCCGATTCCGCAGTCGGGCTTTACCCGGTTATAAAGCCCGTCTCCCACGCGTGCCTGAAAGAACTCGAAGGTGAGCTTAACGCTACTGCGCATATTCTGGCGCTTAAAACGGTCGATCCGATGGAGGCACCTGAGGCACTAGATACGCTTCAGGTTTTAGACCGGCTGCTTTCTTTACCGGGTTACGGCAGTATCGTCGGCATATACGGCAGTATACCGCAAAAAATATTCGACTCCGATATCGACGAAAAACATAAATACCACTATAAACTCATATTCCTTTTTTATGTAATGAACCTGGCCGGACTTTCAGCCATCCACGAAGAGACACTGCGCGAGATAAACCGGATTATAAAGTGGCTTATTAAAAACGAAAGTTTTTCATACGTAAAGGAACTTATCCACAAAACTTTCGAAATGCTGATTAACATCGTCGAACTCTTCCCCAATACCGTCCTGAAGTGCGTTCTCAATATGGGCAAGGGCGTGTACGAGACCGGCAACGAGGACCTCGTCAACTTCTTTAATTACAGCGTAGACCCTCTGGGGTTTCAGTCACCGGATTTTCTGGGCATAAGCGACGAGTGGCAAATCCTCAGCAATTCCGCACATATCGAAAACATACGCACGTGGATGGAACTTATCAAGCTCAATCCCAGGTGGTCCAAAAAACTTCTCTCCTCGCTCATCATACAGCTTTGTCTCAGCGGAGTTCTGATTAAGGATACCGATCTTTTTCCGCGCGATATAACTTCTTTCTTAAATGGAGAGATGCAGCCCGTATATAATCTCGTCAAGCAGTTGATGCGCCTTTTCCCCGCGTACTTTAACGAACTTGGCGCGGAGGGACACCTGAGAGACGTCTCCACGAGACTGGACGAGGCCTGTAACCGCAAAGACGCTCTGATACATTTTCTCAGAAAACAGAGCCACGTGGAAAGCTCCAACAAGATAATCTCGCTTGTGGAGGCCTCACTCGATTACTGGAAAACCGGATCGAAAGACCATCTTAGGTACTACCTGCCGCCGGGGTTGTTCGAAGAGTGCCAAAACGAAGGCCCTTATATAGACGGCGTCCACGCCGTAATGGGGCACATATTCGAGTCTAAAAAGCAGGGCAGGGTTTCGGACCTTCTTAAGCTCGACGATGATTACCTGGTAACCGTTGCCGGCGAGATAGATAAAAAACACTCTATAGACCTCGAACGCGTAGCCCTTATGATCTCTTTTTATAAACTTCTTCATCAGAAATACAGTTCGGGCTACGGCGACCTCGACGCCTATATCGCACAGGTGCAGACAAGTGTATTTCCGCCCGTAGTCGAGTTGAGGTCCGCGATTAACGAAGAGGACGTGTTTAAAAAACTTTCCGGGGTGCTTAAATACCTGGAGCGCTTAAAATCGCTGATAATTTCTCCCAACGCGTATGAAGTAAGAGAGGATATTTATAGAAAACGCCATATTTCGACGGATATACCCTCCATGTACGGAAGTTACCATGAGGCGAAGTTCGATGCGATGGGGCTCACGTTCCGTCTGGAGGCGCTTGCCAATACCTGCTTCGAGGAATTAATCCAGTCGGTTAATCTCGATTTTATCACGAGGGCTACGTTTAAGGAGATATTCGAGTACTTACAGCTTTTTAATCGCGCGCTCGTTATCGACGGCATTCCAACGAGGGAATTCGACCGCCAGATGGAGTTTTTAGACAGGGCTCTTGCGATAAGGAGCTTTACCTTTACTCAGTATCTCGACATATTCAGGGGATTTGCCCAGGTGGTAAACAACATCGTAAACGACCACTTCGTAAACATACATAAGACCAACTTAAACGAGATACTGGTACATCTTCCCGTCGGAAAACTCCTGCCCAAGTACCGCAGCTTCGACGATGAAGACTTATCGGATAACCCCGCAAAGAACAGGGAACTGTTCCATAAGGTTTCGGAGATTTTCATCAGAGACGGTATAGCTACCTCTTTAGGCATACAGAGCCTTGACCTGTTTCTTACCCGCATTCTGAATACTCTGCACAAGGCGGTGGAAAAGACCCCCGCCGACAAACACCATCTGTTTGTAACGTATAATCCTTCCAATGCCGTTGTCTCGCTTGGGCAGCCGTACGAAAAGGTTTTCGATCACATACATCTTGGCAACAAAGGATATAATCTCGTACGTATGTGTGGTCTTGGCCTGCCCGTACCGCAGGGGTTTATCATAACCACGGAGGTATTCAGAAGCAGGGAGCTCCTTGACATTTATATGCCTGCAAATAAGGATTTCAAAAACAAGGTCGACAAAGAAATTGCAACGCTCGAAAAACTGACCGGCAAACGATTCGGCGATCCCGAAAATCCGCTTCTCATATCCGTAAGGAGCGGCGCGGCGGTCTCTCAGCCGGGCATGCTCGACTCTTACTTAAACGTCGGGATGAACGAGGATATCGTCGAAGGGATTATAAGGCAAACCGGCAAGGCGTGGTTTGCATGGGACTGCTACAGGAGGTTTTTGCAGAGCTACGGTATGTCTTTCGGTATCGAGAGGGATCTTTTCGACGCGCTGATTGCCGATTTCAAACAAAAGTACGGCGCGGCTCTCAAGAAAGACCTTACGCCCGGACAGATGAAAGAAGTGGCCATCGCTTATAAAGAGCTAATCGCATCGAAAGACGTAGAGGTCGCAGAGTCGCCGAAAGAGCAGCTTCATATTGCGATAAGACACGTGCTCAACTCGTGGAACTCGGCAAAGGCGAGCACGTATAGAAAGATAATCGGCATTTCCGACGACTGGGGTACGGCCGTTTCGGTTCAGGCGATGGTCTACGGAAATATTAATGACAACTCCGGCTCCGGGGTGCTTTTTACGCATAATCCGAAGATATCGGAATACGTACTGAGGCCGTGGGGCGATTATTCGACCGGGATTCAGGGCGAGGACGTGGTGTCGGGCCTTATAAAGACAAGCCCGATATCGAATCATCAGGCGTTTTTGGAGGGCAGGAATCAGGAGATAACGCTCGAAACGAGATTTCCCGAGATTTTCCAGACTCTCTTAGATATATCGAAAACTCTGGTCGAGGAAAAACAGTGGAGTCCCCAGGATATCGAATTCACGTTCGAGGGGCCCAAAAGGGAAAACCTCTACATTCTTCAGTCGCGGGACATGGAGCTTCGCGAGCGTCTGCGCGTGCCGTCTTTCGAGATTACACCCGACGTGTCCAAAAGGTTGCTTGGCCACGGCATAGGCGTAAGCGGAGGGGCAAGAAGCGGCCGTGTCGTCTTTACGCTCGAAGAGATTTCCGCGTGGCGCAGGGCGGAGCCCGAAACTCCGCTGATACTTGTCAGAGCCGATACCGTACCTGACGACATCAGCGAGATTTACGCAGCAGACGGGCTATTTACCGCGCGAGGCGGCGCAACGAGCCATGCCTCCATCGTAGCCGGAAGACTCGGCAAAACCTGCGTCGTAGGATGTGCCGACCTCGAGTGTAACGAAAAACAAAAAATATTCGTATTAAACCAAAAGACCATCAAGTCCGGTGACTTTATAAGCATCGATGGCTCGGAGGGTGCTATTTATCTTGGTATAGTAAAAATAAGCGAAAGGGACAGGGTTTGACATGGGACTTAAGACGATAGGAATAAACGGACTTGGAAGGATTGGAAAGCTTACGCTGTGGTATCACCTCGCAAAAAAGGACTTTAAAGAAATAGTCGTCAACGTGGGCAGGCAGGCGGGCACCTCTTTAAACGATATAGCACAGTATATCGAAACCGACTCCACGTACGGGTCTTTGCGAAAATACCTTTACGGCTTTAACGTTAAACCGTGTATAAGCGACGTAGACGACGCATCCGGGAAGATGACCATCGACGGCATAAAGGTGAGTGTGCTGAGAAAGTCGAGAAACCCGAAGGAGCTTAACTGGAAGGAAAACGGCGTCGATTTGGTCGTCGATACAACGGGTGCGTTTGTCGACCCCACGCGCCAGGCCGACGACCCCAAGGGCTCATTAAGGGGACATATCGAGTCAGGTGCGAAAAAAGTTATCGTATCGGCTCCGTTTAAAATAAAAGACAAGGCTGCCGTTATGCCCGACGATGCAGTTACGTCTGTTATGGGTATAAACGAGCACGACGTGGACTTATCGAGACACCAACTTATATCGGCGGCATCGTGCACCACTACGTGTCTGGCACACACGATCAAGCCGCTTATCGACGTCATAGGCGCAAAGAAGATACTTTCGGCGTCTATGGCTACGGTTCACGCCGCAACCGGCACCCAGGAGGTACTCGACAGGCTGGCCGGCTCCGGAGCTAAGGACCTGAGAAAAAGCCGCAGTATCTTCAACAATATAATTCTCACGACGACCGGGGCCGCCGACACGCTTGCTCTGGTCATTCCGGAAATGAAACGCATCGGTTTTATAGCCGAATCGGTAAGGGTTCCCATAACTACCGGGTCTCTGGTGATTCTGATCGTAAACGTCCAGGAAGAGCCCTCGACGATTGTTATAACCCGCAAATATCTTAACGATATTTACGAACAGGCCGCAAAAAACTCTCTCCGCGGCTATATAGTGTACTCGAACGAGCAAAATGTCTCGACCGACATAATCTCCACGCCATCGGCCGCAGTAATAATCGAAGGGAGCGAAACCCACACACGCACCGCCGAAATATCGGTAGATCTCGGCAAGGTGGCCGGAATAAAAAAAGATCTGATCGAACGGATGGAAGAAAGCATCCTCAGAATCCCCGTAACGCAGGCGGTTATCTACGGCTGGTACGATAACGAAATGGGCAGTTACGTGCACATGCTTGGCGAACTTACGGGTTTTATCGCAAATAGTTTTTAATCGGAAAGCACTATGAAGCGTCATGGCGATATCAAACCACCTTGCGACAGTGGTAAAGCACGGGAGTAAAGCGATCGGATTTTCGATAGGGCATTCGGTAGATGTACTACGCGGCCGTTACGATGTTGTTATAGTTGGGGCCGGGATTTCCGGAGCGGTGCTGGCGGAGAGATTTGCGTCCGTTTGTAATAAAAAGGTGCTCGTACTCGAAAAAAGGCCTCACGTCGGGGGTATTTGTTACGATTTTATTGATAAACACGGTATCCTGGTACCTCTTTATGGCCCGCACATGTTTCACACCAGTTATGAAAATGTGTGGCGCTATCTCTCTGCTTTCACGGGCTGGTTGCCTTACGAACATAAGGTTAAGAGCTGCGTGGACGGCAAACTCGTGCCTGTGCCGGTGAACATTTCGACGGTAAACGACATTTTCGGCCTGCATATACAAACGGAGGAGGAGATGGTGCGGTGGCTCGACGAAAACACGGTAAAAATAGCGGACCCCCAAAACAGCGAGGAGCAAGCCCTATCCCGGGTAGGCCCCATACTGTACGAAAAGATGTTCAGGCATTACACCAGAAAACAATGGGATAGGTGGCCCAACGAACTCGACGCTTCACTATTGAAGCGCATTCCCGTAAGAACAAACTTCGACGACAGGTATTTTTCTGACACTCACGAGGGTGTGCCCGCAAACGGGTATACCCGTATATTCGAAAACATGCTTGGCCACAAAAACATAACCGTTTTAACCAACGTTGACTTCCATTACGTAAAAAAAGAACTAAGAAACTATGAAGTCCTGATTTATACCGGGCCTATAGACGCATTTTTCGATTACAGGCATGGAAAGCTCCAGTACAGATCTCTTCGCTTCGAGTTTGAGACGTACAACCGGCAATACTATCAGGAGCACACTGTTATCAACTACCCGGACGACGAGGTTTTGTACGCCAGGGTTACGGAACCTAAACACCAGACGGGTCAGAAGCACCACCTGACGACTATTATCAGAGAGTATTTTACCTGGGACGGCCCTCCGTACTACCCGGTACCGTCTCCCCAAAACCGGGCCGTTTACGAAAAATACAGGGACGACTCGGCGGAACTCCAAGCACGCGGCGTTTATTTCACGGGCCGGCTCGCCGGGTACAAGCACCTGAACATGGACCAGGCCTTCAAAGAAGCTCTCGACCTTTTTCACGGGATAACGGCTGCGGGATAACCCGACACAACGAGCTAACACGATACCGTCCGACCGAAGTGCGGCAATCCAATCCTTTAACCTCTTTTATGACACAGACCCACGATTCGTCGTATCCAAATATTTCCGAATTGATTTTTTGTTACTATCTTCGTTAAAATACAAATTAACACTCGCACTGTATGAGTGCCGATAAATTCACCGATTAACCATTTCAGGAGGTATGCTTAAAATATGTCCGTAGAAAACCTTGAGTTTAAGACAGAGGTAAATCAGCTCCTTAACTTAGTGATTCATTCCCTTTATTCCCACAAGGAGATATTCCTCAGGGAACTCATTTCGAATGCTTCCGATGCCATCGACAAGGCCCGCTACGAAGCCCTTACCAACAGTGATATTGCGGAGAAGACGGGGGAGTTCAGGATAAAAATAATCCCCAATAAAAACGACGCTACCCTCACTATCAGCGACAACGGCATAGGAATGACGAAAGACGAAGCCATAATGGAGCTTGGTACCATAGCCCACTCCGGCACCATGGAGTTCCTTAAGCTTCTGAAGAGCAGGGAAGTAAAGGACAACCCCGAACTCATAGGCCAATTCGGCGTCGGCTTCTACTCGTCGTTCATGGTATCGGACAAGGTAATCGTAATCACCAGAAAGGCCGGAGTCGCCGGCAAAAGCGCCATCAGGTGGGAATCCGAAGCCAAAGGTACTTTTACGGTAGACGAAGTGGAAAAGGAGACTCCGGGTACCGACGTCATTCTGCATCTGAAAAGCGACGATAAAAAATATCTTGAAGAGTGGGAGATCAGGCAGCTTATCAGAAAGTACTCGGACTACATCGACCACCCCATAGTTATGGACGTAGAGCATGAGAAAGAGAGCACCGTCGATAAGGGGAAGAAATACAAGGAGGTCACCGAGGAGACGTTGAACTCGCGCAAGGCGATATGGCTTAAAGACAAATCGGATATCACCTCCGGGGAGTACAACGAGTTCTACAAGCACTTGTCCCACGACTTCAAAGATCCCGCCCGGATAGTCCACTACAAGGCGGAGGGAACGAACGAATTCTCCGCACTTCTGTACATACCCTCCATCAGCCCATTCGACATATTCTACCAGGACTTCAAAACAGGCCCGTCCCTGTATGTAAGAAGGGTACAGATTATGGATCACTGCGAGGAGCTTTTGCCGAGATACCTGCGGTTCATTAAGGGAGTGATCGATTCCTCCGACCTGCCCCTGAACGTCTCCAGGGAGATACTTCAAAACAACCGGCAGGTGGAAGTTATCAACAAGAGCATCACAAAGAAGATTCTCGACACTCTTGCCGACATGAAGACAAGCGACTTCGACGCTTACGTGTCTTTCTATAAGGAACTGGGCAAGGTGCTTAAGGAAGGCGTCCACTTCGACTTCGCCCGGAGGGAGACTATACTTGACCTCCTCCTTTTCGAATCCACCACCACCGAGCCGGACAAGTACACCTCGTTAAACGACTACGTCGGGCGTATGAAGGAAAACCAGGAAGACATATACTACATAGCCGGCGCGAGCCGCGATGAGGTTAAAATGTCGCCGTATCTCGAAACCTTCAGGGATAAAGGTTACGAGGTTCTTTTCATGCTGGACGAGATAGACGACCTCATTTTCGCCCAGGTGACGTACAAGGGCAAGCCGATGAAATCGGTAATCAGGGGCGACGTCTCGCTTGACGACACGAACAAGGAAGAGAAGGCTAAAAAGGGGGAAGAGTACAAGCAGCTTTTCGACCTCGTCAGGGATCGCCTGAAAGACGACGTAAAAGAGGTACGCTTTTCAGGCAGGCTCACGGACTCCCCCTGCTGTCTCGTAGCGGATGACAATGCGCTGGACCCGCACATGGAAAGGATGTTGAAATCCATGGGTAAAGACATGCCCTCCGCCAAGAGAATTCTCGAGGTGAACCCGACCCACCCGCTCATAGAGTCCATGTATGCGCTGTACAACGAAAACGCCACGAGCAAGAAGCTTAACGATTACATAGATCTCCTCTACGGCCAGGCGTTACTCCTGGAAGGCGGCAAGCCAAAAGACCCTGCTGCATTTTCACGAACCGTTACCGGGCTTATGCTGGAAGGGGCGAAGCGGTAACAGGGAAAACACGCATGAGCGGCACTCAGGAAATCAGAGCAAAAAACGGCGTAAAACTCAGTTTTTCCGGCAAGGCGCAACCCAATTACCTCGAATTAACGTTGAGTATAAGGGGTAAGAGAAACTGCATACTCCACTGGGGTTTTAGAATACAGGACAAGCCGAACTGGAAAATTCCACCGGAGGATTTTTGGCCCGAAGGAAGCTTGCCCCACAAGCAATCCGCCCTTCGTACGCCTTTTTTATCATCGGGCACCTCAACGGGCTCCTCCATGGACGGCAACGGAGGCGCTTACGGGCTGGTAACCATAAAGGTCGGCAAAGACATGGGATACAACGCGTTGTCTTTTGCCCTGTTTTTCCCTGAGGAAAACAGGTGGGACAACAATAACGGTAAAAACTATTACGTTGCCTTCAGCGACGTCATCGCGGAGTCTCCAACGGCAAACGCCCCCGCCATCGCAGCCGTTACCGTTACCCCGTCAATATCGACGGGGGATTCGATTAAAACTGCGGATACGATAAGAACTGAAGATGCGATAAAAACATCGGATGCGATAAAAAACGAGACCGCTGGAAAAGAAGTGGTCTTTGCTGCAACCTTCGATCTCGATGGCGGCAAAGAGATATCCGTGGCGGTAACAAAGCAGGATGGGAAAAACGCGGGAAACCCGGAAAACTCGGGAAACGCCCAAAACGCCGAAGACAACCAGTACGGAGTTTACTTAATAACCAATATGGGTGGGGAGCCCAGGCTTCACTGGGGCATATCCGGTCGCACGCCTGATGATTGGATTATGCCTCCCCCGGAAATTATTCCTTCCGGCAGTGCCAATATAGAAAACAAGTCGGTACAGACGCCGTTTATTTACCGTGACGGAATGCATCGCCTTTACATGCCAATACGTAAGGGGTATGCCCCCGAGTTTGTCCTTTTCGTATTAAAAGACAACGCTACCGGCAAGTGGTTTAACTACAAGGGGCAAAACTTCTCCTTTGCCGTAGCGCCGCTTGCCCAAAGCGCTTACACCGTAGAAGACCCTCTCCTGGCCGGGGTAATCGCACGCATTATCGAGGGCGAAATGGGCAACCACTCCTGGACTCTCATGCACAGGTTCAACCTGTGCCACGACCTTCTGGACGTGGTGCACGGCGGTAACCTGGCTCTTATTTACGTGTGGCTGAGGTACTCCTTCCTGCGGCAGCTCGACTGGCAGCGAAAATTCAACACCCAGCCAAGAGAGTTAAGCCACGCCATGGAGCGGCTCACGCTGAAGCTCTCCGGCACTTATGGCGCTTACGTAAACAGCCCCGAACAGCGTGAACTCATAGCCCTGTGCCTGTCCACCCTGGGCCCCGGCGGAGACGGGCAGCGGGTCAGGGACGAAATCCTCCAGATAATGCACCGCCACCGCATAAAAGAGACGACCGGCCACTTCCTCGAAGAGTGGCACCAGAAGCTGCACAACAACACCACAGCCGACGACGTGGCCATTTGCGAGGCGTACCTGGCCTTTCTGCGTTCAAACGGAAACCATGCTGCTTTCTACGATACGCTGAACTCAAAGGGTGTTACCAGGCAGCGTCTCGAGAGCTTCGAACGCCCCGTCAGGTCGGCCCCCGACTTCGTAGCCCACCTGAAGGATGCCCTCATACACGACTTCGAAAACTACCTGCGCATACTCAGGTCAGTACATACCGGTACGGATCTCCACAGGACTATCGGCACGACTTACAATTTCTTTGGCAACGACGTGCAACAGGCACTTAGCTTCATTCGCGACCATAAAGACGACCAGACAACGTCGCCCGTTACCCTTGCACAGACGGCGGCGTGGGTGAGAAAAAACCTTAAAAGTTTTCTTAACTCCGAAAAAGATCCATGGCGTCGGAGGGAGACGATCTTTTTAGACCTCGCACTCGAGGACTTTTTACGCATAATCGTAGAGCGCCAGGCTGACAACCGGGACGTGCGACAACTCACGGGACTTCTCGGTGCCGTGGTGGAGAGTTTAGCGGATGATAGCGGTCCCGCGGGCCTATGGTCGGCCCTCCGGCACCTCAACCGTGTGTCACCCGACAATTGGGACTGGCACCTGCACCTTGTGTCCGTCCTCGACAGGTTGAAGGCGGCAGTAGGCCCCTACGTGGATCACTACTACACCATGTTTCACGATTATTCCCAGTACCTGGGAAAAGCGTTCCACTCCGACAAGTGGGTTATGGAGCTATTCACGGAGGAGATCATTCGTACGAGGCCGATCTTTGGCCTTTCGGTGTTGCTGAAACGCCTGGAGTCGGTTCTCAGGGATGCTAAACTGCTCCCGGTATGGCAGGTTGTCAGCAGCAGGGAAGTTTTTGGCAGGGTCTTGCACGCGACCAGCCTCCAAAGCGTACAGCACGAGGTGTATGGCGAGCCGACCGTTGTCGTAGCGGACAGCGTAACCGGCAGCGAGGAGATACCCGCCGGGGCCGCGTGCGTTATAACCCCCGATACGGTAGACCTGGTTTCCCACGTAGGCGTGAGGGCCAGAAACGCCCGCATACTCTTTGCCACCTGCTACGACGAGGGTCTGCTACGGAGGCTCAGGGACATGCGCGGCAAGTGGCTTAGCCTTCATGTGGACTCAAGCGGTGACGTGGCTTTTGAGGAGGCCGGGGAGAGGACGCAAGAGCGGGCCGGAGGGCGGTCTGCCTTTAATCAGACGATCGATCAAAATACCACCCCTCATTCAACCGAAAGACCCATTCGACACGGGGAAACCCACGGCTTCGGCGGGGGCTTCGGTGCCTATGCCCTTACCATGGCGGAGTTCTCCACTGCCACGTCCGGTCTTAAGTCTAATAATCTTGCGGCCTTGCGGGGAAAGCTTCCGGAGTGGATAACCCTGCCGCGCTCGATCTCCATCCCCTTTGGCGTAATGGAGTGGGTCTTGTCCGACTCCGCCAACGCCGGTGTGGCGAGAGATTATGCCGGGTTGATTAACGAACTCAATAAGATTAACGAGATCAACGTGGAACAGCGAGACCCCCAAAAACACAATGTCGCGATTAGTGGCCCGCCTAAGGCACTCGGCGATCTTAAAAAGTGCATTATGTCGCTTCGGGTGCCTGATGAACTCATGTCCGAGCTTAAGAGAGCCTTCGAAGCCGAGGGCTTATCGATACCGGCCCGATGGACGCAGTCGGACTGGGATGCCGCCTGGGAGCGGATTAAGCAAGTGTGGGCCTCTACGTGGAACGAAGCGGCTTTCGTAAGCCGCAGGAACAGGGGTGTCGGGAGCATGTCCATGGCCGTCGTCATCCAGGAGGTTGTGGAGGCCGACTATGCCTTCGTTACGCACACGGTAAATCCTATAACCGGCGATACGGGCGAGCTTTATGGAGAGGTCGTCCCTGGGCTTGGCGAAACTCTGGTTGGCAACTACCCCGGCAGAGCCTTCAGCTTCGCTTGCAGGAAAGATTCCATTAAAAATAATACAGATACTACAGATACTACAGATACTACAGATTCCACAAATACCGCTCAGGTGCGCATTATACACTATCCGAGCAAGTCGGTGGCTCTATATGGTGGTGGCGTAATTTTTCGTTCGGATACCAGTGCCGAAGACCTGTTTGACTATGCAGGGGCGGGCTTGTACGATAGCGTCACACTCGTTAAACCCGGGGAAACCATCCCGGAGTACTCCACCGAACCCCTCTTGTGGGATAGCGGGTTCAGGGATTTTTTGATGAGGAAGTTAACGGAAATAGGTGTAGAAATAGAAAATGCCCTCGGTGGTCCCCAGGACATAGAGGGGGCTATATCCAAAGGCAGGTACGTAGTGCTACAGAGCCGCCCGCAGGTGGGAATTCACTGACATCCACCGGCCTGGTTCGATCTGGACTGGTCGTTTACGTTGCCGTTTTTCGTACTGTCCGCCATGGCCGGCGTCTTTTGGTTCGGCACGACAGGCAGGGTACCTGGTACGCCGGCGTAACCATTCCCATTTAAGCTATTTGAATTAAGGATTCAGGCGTTTATTTGTGCATTGAAATTAAATGCTCAATTATGCAAAGATATATCGGTATGGACAAAAAATTGAATACCTCTCATAAAATATTATTTAAATCATCTGAAATGATGAGTGAGATACCATCCGAATCCGTTGACCTTGTTGTCACGTCACCACCCTATCCGATGATTGAAATGTGGGATGAGCTGTTCACTAAACAAAATGCCGATGTTGCAGATGCGTTAAACTCGAATAATGGAAATTTAGCATTTAAATTAATGCATAAGCAATTAGATCCCATATGGGACGAATTATATAGAGTATTAAAAAGTGGAGGAATTGCCTGTATCAACATTGGCGATGCAACACGTACATTAAACAAAGTATTTAAACTATATTCCAATCATTCTCGTATTTTGAGCTACTGTTTAGAAATTGGTTTTAGCAATTTACCATATATTATTTGGAGAAAACAGACAAATGCACCTAATAAGTTCATGGGGTCGGGAATGATGCCGACTGGTGCTTATGTCACCCTTGAGCATGAGTACATATTAATTTTAAGAAAAGATAATAAACGAGAATTTAAAACAGAATATGAGAAATCTAATAGAAGAAATAGTTCATTTTTTTGGGAAGAGCGTAACACATGGTTTTCCGATATATGGGATGTAAATGGAACTTCACAGAACCTGCTTGATAAAACGAGCAGAAACAGAAGTGGCGCATTTCCCTTTGAAATTTCATATAGGTTAATCAACATGTTCTCCGTTAAAGGTGATACGGTTTTAGACCCTTTCCTGGGCATAGGAACAACGACTGTAGCATCTATGGCATCTGGTAGAAATAGTATTGGATATGAAATAGATGAAAGATTATCCAGCTCACTCTCTTCTATACTTACTGAAAGTTTAATTGAGAAACTAAATCATTATATTCATGAAAGATTGAGCAGACATTTATTATTTATTATAGAGAGAACTAAGAAGGCAGGAGAGGATGCTTTCAGGCATATTAATAAGAATTACAACTTTCCCGTGATGACAAGCCAGGAAACAAACTTGCTAATTAATTACCTTGATTCATTAAAAAAGATTACAGATTTCGAATTCGAAGTGCTCTATTTTATATAGCCTGCTTTAGATTGTCCTTCGATGAGCAATCTTTTCCCGGCTAATTATTAGCTTAATCTATTCGATTTCAGGGATGGAGATGACTCTCGAAATCCTTCCGCGCAGTATCGCCGGGGTTGCACTACTTCTTCTCATCGTAAAGCTATCTGAATAAATATGGACAGAACCTTTTTGCCAGGTCAAATGGTCGCTGTCCATATTTATTCGCTTGTCTCATGCCGAAACTCTATTTACCAATTCGTAATATAGCCCGAAAGAATGCCTTCACACGGGAAGTTCAATATCAGGCCTTGTGCATCAGGGGATCAATTACGTTCCATACTAGTGAATCATCAAAGACATAAAAAGCTTTATCGGTAATAGTTATAGCCAAAGTTAAAGTTTTATCATTCCATTCCCCTCTTAGTTTAACTCCTGAGTGCTTAGTATCAACATTCCAAGGGTTAGTTCCCGATACCTCACACCCGTTATTTTTTAATCCATTAATTATTGCATCAACTTTCTCCTTAGTTATGTTTCCATAGTGATGAGTAGTACTATCGCTCATTTGAGACCTCCCTCTTCATTTAGTAATTATCGCCATGCTCAGCGTAATCAAGTATACGCCGATAAAAAATAATAAGTCAAGAATAAAACTGTCAATGCATAAAATATATTATGTTAACCTTAATACTATGCATAATAATATCCACTAAGGATGATTCACCATCTCTGTAGAAGGTTATAACACGGTACCGACAATGCTGGCAACCCATTGAAGGAATCTCAGGAAGGCCATTGAATTAACCTGATAACGATAATTTGGTTTCTACGCGGGATGGTACGTATTTCCCGGATAAAACCACACACCTAACAGGAGATAAAAGGAATTGCTACACTTTTCGCCATTGCGGATGGAGCCGTCTGCCAAGCCGTCTGCCGAATTTGCGGGCCGGAATCCGTTGCAGCAACAGTTTTTGCGGTTAACAGGCCGCAGTACGACCGTCGTTGGTTACCCACTGGGAAGACTTTCCCCACCTGCTTATTCAAAGGAAATTTATAGAAAAGACTATGATGCTCGCTATAAACAACGTGCGCTACCAACATCCCGAAAGATCGAACGCCGATAACGTACAGTTTCCATTGGCAGTGATTAATAACTTCGGGTTTGTCGGGGAAAACGTCAAGCGTCAGTAGACACTACAAGTTCCCGACTCCTGGCCATCTTTTCGAGCCTGAACGTCTTGATTGTATTATCCCCCACAGTGTCTTTATTTCCATTTTCATCGATGAGAAATTGAAAATATCCGGAATTAGCTACCATTCTTAGATCGATTTTAAAACCGAAGGCCTTTTCTATCGGATTTTCAACATAAAGATAGTTGACGAACGCTATAAAATCTTCGGGTTCGATTCCAAAAAATACAGCACCGTCGGCTGTTCCCTTTATAAGTTCGACCAGAATGAAGTTGCCGGAATGGCATCCCCTCTTGCAGCCTCTTCCTCTCTCCAGGAAGGCACATTGGACATTGTTGGCATACAGAATGCCATACGGAAAAAGTATGCTGAAATCTCAGGCATGGCGGCAGGTAAGTTCAATTATCCTACAGGGAGGGATGGAGCTGCTTTACAGGGCTATGACCTGACGATTCTCGCCAATATGCCGGACGAGCTTATCGAGCCCTTCTGTGGTGTAGGCAATCCGTTTTCGCCGGTGCAGATCAAGCCGGAGGAAAACGTCCTCGATATAGCGGATGTGGGGCTGGATTCGATATGATTGTTGCAAGTAATTTGGTTGGCCGAAAGGGTATAGTATGCGGTATAGATATCACCCCGGAGATGTTGGTGAAAGCAAAAAGGAATCTGGAGCGAGCTGCGGCATCCGCTTACGATGTCCTGGTTGCCGGAGCCGAAAAAATCCCACGATGAGGGTACCTTTGATGTTGTTATCTCAAATGGTATTCTTAATCTTTCACCGCTTAAAGAAATGAGCTTCAGAGAGATATATCGTGTCCTTAAGCCGACCGGGCGTCTTCAGTTTGCGGATATGGTCCTAAAAGACAGCAAATCTGCCGTCGGAGGCAATCCACTTGAGGACTGGTCAAATTGAATCGGAGGTGCGATCTCCGTCGGAGATCTGATTAGCCTTATGGAAGGTGCAGGGTTCATTAACGTTGAGAACCTGGGAGGCACGCCGGTATCAACTTCACCATTCACGGCAGGAGGCTTGTTTCGGGCGAACAAAGCGTCGAACAGATAGCCGAAGGAGCTTTTGACGAGTTTCTCTTGATTATCATTCCTAAATGCCAGTCATACTGGCCATTTACCTTTAGGTGGCGATGTAAGTTGTCTGTTTTTTCATTCAATTTGCAACTTTATGTATCTTTGCGGTATATTTGATGAGAAGATGGGACTACTTTTATTATAGATGAAACAAGGCAACCAATTAAGGATGACACACAACATTGGAGAAATGAGTTATTGAGTTTTCTAAAAGCAGGCAAAACCGCTTTTCTCTTTTTAAAAAAGAAAGAAGAATTTTTCTTGGCAACTGGCAAACAAGATTATATATCGAAGCGCACTATTAATCTTGTTGAACCCCATAATAATTACGAGTTTATTCCGGCAAATATTGGATCTATTACCACAGCAGAAGGAAAGCATATTATATTTATACATAACGATACTTTTACTTCCTTCTTCAAAAGTCTTAAATCGAGACTTGTATATCAAGTCTATTTAGAAAATATCACAAATGCTCAAATTCTCTTTGCAGGTAAAGATAAGAATAAAATATTAGGTGCGATTTGCAAAGTTGGCGCTGGACACTTGTGAGGCAGATTACTGGGCGTATCAGGTAGCAAAGCATTATGTAGAACGTTATGATGCAATGTACGGTACCGGTTTGATTCCTGGTTCGGCTCCTTTTTTACATGATGTCATAAAATTTTGGGAAAAGCATTCTCCTATAAACGACTGTTAATATCAGGTTGCAGTCGTAAATGCGACAAAAGTACAAAAGATGAGGAGGGGAAAGCCTTCCCCTCGCTTCGGCCGCAAAGAACGCGTCCTTTCGCTACCCCTTCTAAGTGTGTGCCCGGCAGCCACTGGTGGCCCCCCGTAAGGCACCCCAGGAACCGCATTTGGATAAACTATGATAACTGCAATTTGTTATTATACCCTTTTAAGTGGAGACGATAAACCGAGTGGGAACTCTTCTATCACGGTATATCGCGGCCCCGTAGGCAATAAATCACTCCTCATCAGGCATATCGAACTTACTTCGAACGTGCCATAGTTAAATCCCTTCGACAGGCCAATCTTCTCAGCCAGTATTTTATTTGCAGTGAGGTTTTGCCCCTCTCTGTTTTTTACCCGTCCGATGGTCAAGTGAGGTGAAAAAGGGCGATCTTCCTTTTTAAAGCCAAGAAACGCGAGGGCATCTTCTATTTCGGCCTGTATGGCCGCCATGGTACCGGAGCCGTGCGTACCCACCGGGCCAATCCGACCATCTTCCGGGCCAATACGAATCTCCTCCATACCAATCCATACCACTTTTGGCCTCATCTCGCCGGGGAAAGCGCCTACGGATTTCAGGGATATGCCAAAGGGAACATACCGGGCGGAAACATCCCTCAGAGCCGCAGATATGCCGCTGACGCTCTTTTCCTCTATCTGGCCCAGGAATTTTAACGTAAAGTGCAGGTTTTCCCTTTTAACCCATGTAACGCTCCTTACGCAACCTGCTAAATTTCTGAGCGTATCGTCTATTTCCGGCGTAGACGGGATATTGACTGATATGAATGCCCTGAGGCTCAATAAAAAAACCTCATCCTCGTGGCTATCTGCATGATAATATTTACGTAAATGCCCGCAGCTACGTCGTCGAGCATTATTCCAAGACCTCCTTTGACCTTGCAATCGAAGTAATCGACGGGCGGTGGTTTCCAGATATCGAATACACGGAAGAGCAAAAAGGCCAGAAAAAGAAACATGAACCTGTGATCCAGGTAGGCTATGGATACCAGGTATCCCACGACCTCGTCAATTACGACGTGGCGGGGGTCCTTCCTGCCAAACTCCTTCTCCGCCTGGTGTGCCGCTATCGTTCCGATTACGAATAAACACAGTGCCGATATTACCACGATTTTGTTTGTAAGGCCAAAAAACAACACCACGACAAAGGGTACGAATGAGCCCCACGTGCCCGGTGCTATAGGCAAATAACCGACGAACCCGACGGTTGCTATGTGTTTAAGTATAGAGTTTACTCTGATTTTTTTCTAAGCCTCAATTTTTTCTAAGCCTCCAATATTTTATACGTGTGCTCTATGGGAACTCCACCCTCTATGGTCGCCTTTACGGAGCAGTACTTGCCTAAAGACAGCTCTATAGCCCGCTTGACTGACTCCTCGTCGATTCCCTTTCCCTTTACCACGTACTCGACGGTGAGGGAGTTGAACTTCTTTGGATGGGTGGCGGTCTTGTCGCCCCGAACGTTGATCTCAAAGCCGGTAACTTCCTGGCGCTTCTTCTTTAGTATGGATATTACGTCCATGGCGGAGCACCCGCCAAGGGCAACCAGCAGCAGTTCCGAAGGCCTGAACCCGGCATTATCCCCTCCTGCGTCGGGGTCTCCATCCACCACGATGGCGTGCCCGCTATCGGCCTCAGCCACGAATTTCAAACCGTCCACGTAAGTTAATTTCGCTTCCATATCGCGTAAGTCTCCTTGATAGTTATTCAGTTGTCCGCTATTGCGGGTATTTCAACGTTACTCGTTTTATACCGGTTGCCAGGCCGTTAGTGTCGTCCACGTCCACGATTACGGCGCAGAACAGGCTTGCCCCCTTAGCCACCTCGTACCTCATGGGTATCTGGTTGAGGAACTTTTCGAGGATCTGCTCTTTCTTTACGCCTATTATAGAGTCCTCCGGGCCGGTCATTCCCACGTCGGTTATGTAGGCCGTCCCCTTTGGGAGGATCTTCTCGTCCGCAGTCTGGACGTGCGTGTGAGTGCCCAAAACGGCACTCACCCTGCCGTCCATGTAGTAGCCGAGGCAAAGCTTTTCGGACGTGGCCTCACCATGCACGTCAACCACGATGAGGTTTGTCTCCTTTCGCATCTCCACGATAACCGGCGCAACGGCCCTGAAAGGGCAATCCATGTAACCCATGAAGACCCTGCCGGAGAGGTTTATGACGCCAATCCTCATGCCGTTGCCAAAGTTATAGATGCCGCTTCCGAATCCCGGCACCGACGGTGGATAGTTAATCGGCCTCAACAGCCTGTCGTTGCGTGTAATCAGTTCGACGGCTTCCTTCTTGTCCCATACGTGATTTCCGGTGGTTATAACCCGCACGCCGGAGTCGAAGATCTCTTTGGCCGTCTTTTCGGTTATGCCAAACCCTCCGGCTGCGTTTTCACCGTTGGCTATAACGAAGTCTATGTCCTCGCTGTTAACTATAGAGGGGACGTAGTGGCTTAAGGCCAACCTGCCCGGACGCCCGAATACGTCCCCTATGAACATTATTCTTATCACGAGTTGACCACCGTAAGGCTATAGCCATCGTTTACCGGCGTCAGGCCATAGACATCGATTACCACCGTGTGGCTATCTGCATTGATTCCCATCATAAGTTTAGTACCTTTACCTTTGTTTAACATTTTCAGGCCGTTACCTTGCGAACTCTACGAATCTGGACTCGCGTATCACCATAATTTTTATCTGGCCCGGATAGGTCATCTCGGCTTCTATTTTTTTAGCGATCTCCCTGGATATGAGGTAAGACATATCGTCGGTGGTGTCGTCCGGCTTGACGATGATTCTTACTTCCCTGCCTGCCTGTATGGCGTAGCACTTGTCTACGCCCGGATAGGACATAGCGATTTCTTCGAGCTTTTCGAGGCGCTTGATGTAAT
>JADFXJ010000131.1:2622-11283 GCA_015233615.1 Nitrospirota bacterium | reverse complement strand
CCATTATTATCCCTACGTGGGCTGGTATGTTTCCGTTACTCAAAGATGTCTTCCTTAATTAATCATTTTATTATTGCATCATCGATTTATTATTGCATCATCGATTATTGTTTAGTTAGTTAGTGAATGGATATACGTACAGGTTCGTTATTACAGGGTTTTGTCCTTTCAGGAGGTTAGACGGCTCAAAGCCGAGTATGGGTTTTACCAGTATGTATATCCTGTCTTTATAAATGGCGTAGTCCAGAATATTTCCGCTTATGTTGCTAACGAGAGTGCTCTCGTCCACGGTGATGCCATTCCACCACAGGTTTAATATTTCCGAGCGTTTAAAACCCAGGGCCGGCATGGTACTTGTGACGAGAATCCTTCGTATTACAAATGCCTGTTGTCCCATCGTGTAAAACCTGTCTCCCATGTACCAGCTCCCACTATCTATCATGACAGTCCGCTCCGGCTTCCTGAATTCCTTTAGAAACCCGCCAAAATTTTCTTTACTCCTCCACAATGCAGTCCCGCCTGTTGCCGAAAGGTTCAGGTGATTAAACTTGTCGAAATAAAAATACATGCTCCCCATCTCTTTGGTGTCTATTTCCGCAAAGTCATAGATGTTTATTCCTTTGGGGAGATCGAGGGGCTTCCCGGGCTCATATGTTTTTCCCGTGTAAGATACGCTCACTATCCGGTCGGCAAAACCATTGACGTTGTCGTATTGCTGATAAAGCAACCGGCCCCTGGAGACCCTTAAAAAGCCTTTGGTTTTCCACAGGAGGACCATCTCGTTGCCGGAGAGCTCGTACACGTAAGAGATGGCTCCGCTTGTGGAATACGACGTGAGTATAACCTCGTCTTTTCCGTTTTTATTCAGGTCGATGGCTCCTACGTAGATAAAGTCGCTAAACTTGTCTCCCTTTATGCTCCAAAGCTCGTGCAGGTCGACGGTTGGCTGATAGACGGTGACTTTATTGCCGGTGGCCATAATTATCTCATCGGTTCCATTACCATCGAGGTCGCCGATGGCGAGCATTTCATAGCGTGAAGGCAGAGTGTAAGAGAGCAGGGGAGCGTCGTTGGAAGCTACGAACGTGCCGGATGACGCTTTGAGCTCTTTTACGTAACTCTCTTTTACGCCGATACCGTCTGAGAATATCTCCTTTCCATCGGTTACCCAGTAGAGCCGCTCGTTTAACGGCATTTCGCCCGCTTTAGGTTTACCCGATACATAAATCAGCACGTCGGCATCCTTTTTCTTTGCATCTTCGATAATCTGTGAGATGTCTTCCGAGATAAGGGGTGTGTCAATCAACTCAAAACGCCCGTTTTCCTTTAGGGCACGATAAAAAGCATCTCCTAAAAACCAGTCTATCGTTTTATCCTGATAAAAGAGAGCCTTTATCTTTGAGCTGGAAACCCTAGCTATGTCCGACGGCTTCGGTTGTCCTGTAATTACCTTGCACTTCAGTGTGTCCCCGGAGACTTCGGCTACTTCTACCATTCCCACGGATTTTTCGAAATGCCCAAGCGGCTCGTTGGTTACGGGGTGGTAAAATACCTCACCCTCCCGAAACAGGTACAGCCTTAACCCCGCACGTATCTTATTAAGGTTAGACTTGCCAGCGCTACTGCCGCTACCGGCGTTAATCGAACAAAGACTTCCTTTAACTTCTTTTATCCGAAAGTCCAGGGGCTTGAAAAACTCCGCCGTCTTCGATGCAAGGGCCTTTATAGCGTCGTCGTTCGGGTCGGCTTCCTTAACTACAGAATCACCGGCTTCTTTGGCAGTGGCATTACCGGTTTCCTTCCCGGCTGTATTGCCGGTTTCCTTCCCGGTTGCACACCCGTTTGCTACGAGTAACAGCAGTGCTACCAGGCATGCGACCAAGGTTATAGATATCTTATCTTTCTTACAATTTATCTTGTTCATTCAGTTAAAAACATTCCTCCGATATTTAGAATTCCGCGAATTTGCGCGAATTTCGCGAAACACGATTTATAATTTTGGCTAACTGTTTCGGCCATAAGTGATAGTTTGGCATAGTAAAATGTAATTATACCATAAATATTGCAAAATCAAACGGTTTTATTCGAAAATTCCTCACACTGCCCGGCAAGCCAGGGCAGTCCGGTTGCCGTTTAGGTTGCGGCGTGAGGACACCGCAGACCCCTGCGCACACTACAGTCACAAAAATACCAATTGAAAAAAGCTTGACTATCGAGTTACAATAATACCGTAAGGGGAAAGAAAAAATTGGAAGTACATTTTGGAGGTAGATAATGAATAGATCGGTTGAGGCGTTTTATATTATGGTGTTTATGGCAATACTAAGTCTCTCTGTCTTTTCATGTGGCGGCTCAGGCGGAGGTTCAAGTTCGTCAAACACGGTCGTTATCGGTGCTCTTCTGACGCAAACCGGCAGTCTTTCTTCCTCGGGAATATCGGCATCTGCCGCCCTCGATCTTGCCGTGGGAGACATTAACGCCTATCTTGCCCAACAAGGTGCGGGGTTTACTATTGCGCTTCAGAAGTCCGACACTCAGTCGGACCCCGCTATCGCTCTGCAACAGGCGAAGGGTCTTGCCGCCTCCGGGATTAAGATAGCCGTAGGGCCTCTGACCAGCGGCGAGGCACAAAGTATTGTCGGCTGGGCGAACTCAAACGGTTTTATAATGGTAAGCCCTTCGAGTACTGCGCCGTCCCTGGCAATCGCGGGCGACAATCTCTTCAGAATGACGCCGGATGACACCCATCAGGCGTCTGCCGTAACCTTTTTAATGGGAAACGATCAAATACAGGCTATAGTGCCCATATGGCGGGACGACGTCTATGGCAACGAACTCGTGTCGACCGTAAAAAATGATTTTCAGTCCGCTCAGGGAGAGGTAATGGACGGCGTTAAGTACGATACGTCGACGACGAATTTTTCGGCTCCGGTCGCCGCATTGAAAGCCCAGGTAGCCGCCGCGGTTAACCGGTATGGGACGTCGAAAGTCGCAGTGTACATGGTGGCCTTCGAGGAGTTTAACGATATATTTAAACCGGCGGCAAACGATGCCGTGCTCTCTTCGGTGAAGTGGTACGGAAGTGACTCGTGTGCGGGAGATTCGATTCTCCTTGGAAATGCCGTTGCCGCGCAATTTGCCTGGTCGGTAAATCTTGTGTGTCCTTCTTTCGAGGCCGACGGTACCTCGGCGGATAAAATCTCCGGCAGGATAGCGCAGGTTACGGGGAAAACTCCCGACGACTATGCCCTTGCCGCATACGATGCGCTGTGGATAATCGCTAATGCCTACATGAAGGCAGGCGTGTCGGCAAGCACTGCAGATCTCAAATCGGCCATCGTATCGGTTGCGGATAGTTACTATGGCGCCACGGGTGTGACCGAGTTAAACAACGCGGGCGACAGGGCATACGGGTTTTATTCCTTCTGGCAGGTGTACAAAGACGGCGGCGGATATTTCTGGACGTCAATGAGCGGGGTTGTAAGGTAGCGGTGGCTGATTGGACCAACTAAAATCCCCAGTGTTGCATAATAATAGTAGCTGCGTAATAAATAACAAACAAAGGAGGTATTTTCCGATGATTAGGATGATTAAGAAAGCGGCAAATGGCGCAAATATAATAATGGTTACCCTGGCGGCACTGGCGTTGCTTCTGCCGGCAGTCGCACGGTCGCAGGAGGGGGCAGGCTACCGGGAGTTCACAGTCGCAGGCGATAATGGCGTCGGTGTAGAACAAGGCGGGCAGCTTGTCGTTGAGAAGGATGCAAGCAACTCACGGTTTGTTGTATACAAAGTGATTGTAGATCAAACCACAAAGTTAATGTGGACGCAGACCGCAAACTTTGCCGGTATTCAGATGAATTGGACTGACGCACGTACTTACATCACGGATATGAACGCCGGTAAACACAACAATTTTGGCTTTACCGATTGGCGTCTGCCTAGAAAAAATGAGCTTCTTAGCCTGATAAATAACACCAATGGTATGGCACCATGGCAATGGCTTTCTAATCAGGGGTTTATAATCGCGGGGGGGGCATACTGGTGCTTCGAGCCTGTATTCATTAGTATTGGCTACCCTTTTACGCAAGCATGGACAGTCTATATGGTCGACGGCAACGCCTTTGCCGACTGGTTAGAGCATACCAACTACGTGTGGCCGGTTAGGGGTGGAGAGTAGATTATTGGGTTATTTCGCCTCTAATATATCATTGTCGCGAGTATTGCGGGGGACTTGCCAACCGCTATCGTTCAGACTAAGGTAAGATCTGGCTGTGTAGATTATTTAATGAAGCCAGGAAGCTTGGATATTAAGTCCATTGCCTTCGAGTTGGTAAGGATAATGATGAAAGCGAGAACAAAAAAATATAGCTTCATTACACTATGATGACAGTATTTTCAATAATGTTGATGCCCACCCATTATTTTTCGTGAACCGGGCAACAACGTAGCCCTTTTGAAAAACGCGTCGATTATGTTAGTATTTTCTAATTATAAAATTTGACGTTAAGGAAAGGCGACATGGAAGGAAAAGTAATCTCGATAAATTGCAGCGAGAAAAAAGGCGAGAGGAAAAAGGCCGTTAGGCAGGCGGTTCTTCGTGCAAATTACGGTATAGAAGGAGACGCCCATGCATCCTCGGAGTGGCACAGGCAGGTAAGCCTTCTGGCCATCGAGAGTATACGCAAGATGCAGGATATGGGCCTCGACGTTGGTTGCGGGGATTTTGCCGAAAATATTACTACCGGGGGAATCGGGTTGACGACCCTGCCCATAGGAACCAGGATGAACCTTGGAGCCTCCATAGAAGTCGAGGTATCACAGATTGGCAAGGAATGCCATGCGAGATGCGCTATTTTCGACCAGGCCGGTACTTGTGTTATGCCTGAGGAGGGCATCTTCGTGAAAGTACTGGTGGGAGGGGTTCTTAAGCCCGGCGACCCGGTTAAGGTTAAACGTGGTTTGGATTAAACGTGGTTTGGTTAAATAAGGTTAAAAGAGAAGGCTGAATACAGATGATTCGTGCTGCGGTTCTGACGATAAGCGATAAAGGCTCCAGGGGGGAGAGGACTGACGAAAGCGGCCCGGCCATAGCGGAGCTTCTTAAGAGCATAGGGTGCGAGGTAATCGGCTATGACATTGTGCCCGACGACAAGGAAGAGATCAAGGCTAAGCTTATATCGCTTGCCGGGCGGGCCGATCTCATATTGACCACCGGTGGAACGGGGCTGTCTCCCAGAGACGTAACGCCGGAGGCTACGCTGGAGGTCATAGAGCGCGAGGTGCCCGGTCTTGCGGAACTGATGAGGGCCGAAGGGATGAAGTTAACCAGACGGGCGGCTCTTTCGCGGGCGGTTTGCGGCACTCTCGGAGCTTCCCTTATCGTTAATCTTCCGGGAAGTCCCAGGGCGGTTAAGGAAAACCTGCGGTTTATCCTGGACTTATTACCCCATGGTATAGAGAAGCTGAAGGGTAGTACTGAGGACTGCGCAAGACCATTGCCGTAGGAGCACAGGCAAGAGCACGAACGATGAAGCGCTATAAATGAAACGTGATGATTTATGAAACATGGTGATTCATGAAGGGTGACATATCCTATCCGCTGGCGCTCTTAGCCGGTGTATTGTCGTTCCTCTCACCGTGCGTTTTACCCATTTTCCCATCGTACCTGTCTTTTATAACCGGCCTCACCTTCGAAGATCTCACCACCCATTCCGATAAACGGAAGATGTTCACGGTTACGTTAACAAATTCCCTGGTGTTTGTCCTGGGGTTTTCTACTATTTTCGTGGCTTTAGGTGCTTCGTCGTCTTTCGTTGGCGAGTTTTTTTTAGAGTACCAGAAATGGATACGTATTGCGGGCGGTGTATTGACGATAGTTTTCGGTTTATTTATAGCCGGCTTTATGAAACTGGATTTCCTGCTAAGGGAAAAAAAAATTTACGTAAAGAGCAAACATGCAGGTCTGGTTGGTACGTATTTTATAGGCATGTCCTTTGCCGCCGGCTGGACGCCGTGCATAGGGCCTATACTCGGTGCCATATTGCTATACTCGGCCGGCCATGGGTCCGCCGCTTATGGATTGAAGCTGCTGTCGGTGTACTCGGCAGGCCTGGCAATACCTTTCATTGTTTCGGCTTTGGCGCTGAACACGTTTTTGTCTTTTACCAGGATACTTTACAAGCACATGACGTTCATAAAAGTACTTAGCGGCATCGTGCTGATAATCTTTGGAATACTGCTACTTACGGACAATTTTAAGGTGCTCTCGTCATTTATGCCTAAATTGGGCATAGAGTTGTAACACCGGTAGTATTAAGGTATTTATGTACGCGAAACACGAATGCGTAAAGCGAATAAAAATAAAAGGGGGCATAGTCATAGACTATACCCCCAAAGTTAAAGAAAGAATATCTTATATTATCGAGACGTTAACCGCTCTTAATCCTTTCTTGTCAGTTTCTATGCTGAATGATACTTTCTGTCCTTCATCCAATGACTTGTAGCCCTGGCTCTTAATCGAAGAGTAATGTACGAATATATCCTTGCCATCCTCATCGTCCGTAATAAAACCAAAACCCTTCTGACTGTTGAACCACTTTACTTTTCCTTCATTTGGCATTTAAAAATACTCCTAATATAGTTGATTATCCTTTCCGGATATATTATAGTAACTTAAACTAATTAGAAATTGCAAGGTATTGTTTTTTACAGGCATTATTTTTTTACCGCCAGGCAACAGTGCCACCAATGGCACTGGATATCTTGAGGCCACCAGTGGCTCCTGAGGTCACACGGGCTCCGGCGGCTCGCCGCTCACCCTCCCCCGATTACCGGTTTAAGGCTATCCGGGGCCATCGACCCGCTTCGATACAATAACGGTGATTGCAAATATTCCTAATAAGGGAAAAAATAATTCAAAATATTATGTAAAAATGAGCTATGCAAATATGTTATACTATGTCGTGCAACAGAAAACTCTGCTTTTCATTGACAAACGGTTACTGTGGCAAAGAGTTAATGAGACTATCATATGAGAGATATTTGGGGTAATCGGCGGACTGCCCACTGTCCTGTTGCACAAAAAGGCTATAATTAGCAATAAATATTAAGTTATATTAAGAAGAGGTTAAGAGTATGAGTAAAACGCTTGTAATCGACGACGAAAAAGACGTCAGAGAGGCGCTAAGCGCCATCCTGGCCGATAACGGATTTGCCAACGTAACATCGTCGTGTTGTCATGAGGCTCTCGACGTCGTTTCGAAACAAGATATATCGGCTATAATACTCGACCTGAATATGCCCGGGATAGACGGCATCGAGACGATGAGGCGTATTAAGAAGATAAAAGCGGACGTTCCGATAATTTTCCTGACCGCCTATGGCGATATATCTACCGCGGTAGAGGCCATGAAACTAGGCGCATCGGACTTTATGGCAAAGCCGCCGGACTTCAAGGTATTATTTTTCAAGCTGCAGCGTGCCATAGAGCTCAACGGCACCAACGATAATAAAGAAAGCCCGGACGAGCAATTCAAAGGTAACAACGGTAACAATAACGCCATACTCGGCTCCAGTACGGCAATCAAAAAGACTCTGACGGAGGTAAAGCGCGTAGCCGCTACCGATTTCTCCGTATTCATAGAGGGTGAAACGGGCACGGGCAAAACCTTTACCGCGCGTTTCATCCACGACCTCAGCAAGAGGATGGGGAAACCCTTCGTAAAAGTAGACATCGGCTCTTTTCAGGAAACCGTCATAGAAAGCGAACTCTTTGGACATGAAAAGGGCTCCTTCACCGGTGCGGACAAAACCAGGCAGGGCTACTTCGAGATTGCCAACGGCGGTACCATCTTCCTTGACGAAGTCCAAAACATGTCACCCTACGTACAGAGCAAGCTGCTGTCCGTCATAGAGGACAAAAAAATAACCAGGTTAGGCAGCACAACCCCCATAGATATTGACGTACGCGTAATATCCGCCACAAACCAGGACATAAAAAAGTGTGTTGCCGAAAAACAGTTCAGAGAAGACCTCTTTTACAGGCTATGCGAAATTCCGATAAAGGTTCCTCCTTTGAGGGAGCGGGTCGAGGACATACCCTATCTCGCTTACAAGTTTCTCTCCGAGGTAAGCGGTTCCATAGATCAGCCGGTAAGAGAGATTTCCGCCAGCGCCATGTCAGCCCTGAAAAACCACGCATGGGTCGGCAACGCCAGAGAGTTGAGAAACGTGATAAGGCGGGCTTGCCTTATGGCTATCGACGGGGTAATAAGACCCGAGCACATTGCATTTCCCGACAATAAGAACTGCTCCAACGAAGAGTCGCCCAGTTCGATGAGCCTTAAAGAGATCATGAGGAAAGAAGAGGCTAAACTGATTCAGAAGGTACTGGCACAGACCCACGGAAACAAGAGCAAGGCTGCGTCGATTTTACAAATAAGCTACAGGGGACTGATGATGAAGTGTAAGGAATTCAACATAAAGTGATTCCGTTAGGCAATACTCCAATTAATCGTTAATTATAGACACGGCTTATGATTACCCGGTTCGCGATTAATTGTAGATTCGGTTTACGATTATTCGCTTCACGGTTGCTCGATTTAAGATTATAGGTTGCCGAAATCGGTTTTCGAATTCCATTTACGGTGCTCATTCCTG
>JADFXJ010000131.1:0-2522 GCA_015233615.1 Nitrospirota bacterium | reverse complement strand
AGATTATAGGTTGCCGAAATCGGTTTTCGAATTCCATTTACGGTGCTCATTCCTGGTGTTAACTTACGGGAACAACTCACGGCGGCAAGCATTACTACGCATTACTATATATATGCCCGGGGTGATTCTTTTTATTGGCACGTTGCCATTGTCTGTAATGGGAGCAATTTTCAGGTGGATTGAATGGAAAACGAAGCTATAACCATGGATCGATTATACGAAGAGTTAAAACTTCTTCGAGAGCAAAATTCCCGGATGGAAGCCTTGAAAACCGAAAACGAAAGGCTTAAGGAGATGCTTACAAAGCCCGCCGGGCCAACCCCGCGGGAAACGGTTTCTCCCGCGCAGCCCACCGAAGAAGAGTTCTCCGAATCCGTTCAGTTAAGGAAAATAAACACCAGGTACCGGAGCATATTCAACACGGTTCCCGTGTCCATTGCGGAAATGGACTTTTCCATCGTAAAGGTGATGCTCGACAATCTGAGTAAGAGTGGCGTTAGCGACCTCGCCTTGTATTTTCAGGAAAATCCCGGCTTCTTAAAACAGTGCGCCCGCGATATAAAAATAGTAGACGTCAACGATGAGACATTGAAAATCTATGGGGCCACCTCTAAGGAACAGCTTCTTGTCCCGCTCGACAACTTATTGACCGATGAATCTTACGGCGTCTTAGCCGACGGGCTCCTGGCAATCTCCGGGGGAAGTGCTTATTTCGAGGCTGAATCGGAAAACAGGACGTTAAATGGAGAAGTGATAAACATACTCCTCAAAATCTCTCTGCCCTCCGAAGATAATCTTTACGATAGAGTAGTAGTCTGTATAGTTGACGTCACTATCCGTAAACGTATGGTAAACGGATTTATACAGCACCGCCTGCACCTGGAAAACCTGGTCGATAAGCGTACCGGGGAGATGGAAAGATTGCTGGAGGAATTAACGAAGGAAAACAATTTTCGCCGGCAGATGGAAGTAGAGTTAAAGCAGAGTGAGGAAACGTTGAAAACCCTCCTTGACGCCATACAGGAATCGGCATTCCTCTTAGACACGGATTACAGAATCGTTCAATGCAACAAAACCGGTGCCGGGCGGCTCGGCCTTACTCCCGAAGACCTCATAGGCAACGTGATTGACAGTGTGCTGCCTTATGAAATAACGACCGGGAACAAGACGAGACTGAAAAACGTTTTCACAACCGGCAGACCATTCAAGTATAAGGAGATTCGGGACGGAAAAGTTTACGACGCCACGTGCCACCCGATAATCGACTGGAAAAAAGACGTGTACATGGTAGCCCTCTTCTTACAGGATATAACGGACAGGGAGATGACCTACTACGCACTCAGGGAAAGCGAGGATCGATTCCGTAAGATCTTCGAGGAAGGCCCACTGGGAATGGCACTGGTCGGTCTTGACCTGCACCCGGTAAAGGTAAACGGAATGCTCTGCAGGATGCTGGGCCACTCCGAGGATGCGTTGAAATCCATGTTCATTACGGACTTCATCCATCCCGACGACGTCGGCAAGTGCCTGCAGTTATCCAAAGAGCTGTACATGGGGCACATACCTTATTGTAAAGGGGAAAACCGGTTTATCAAAAAAGACGGCGCAACGACGTGGGGGAACTTAACGTTATCCATACTTCCGAACAAGATTGGGGAGCCACAGTATTTCCTGGCGATGATAGAAGACATCAGCAAGCGAAAGACATCCGAGGAACACCTCAGACATAGCGAGAAAACCCTGAAGGCATTAATCGATTCCGTAGAGGAATCCGTCTTGCTCCTCGACACTGACCTGAACGTCATAAAGTGCAACGGTACCTTCGCCGGCAAACTAAACATATTCGAAAACACGATGATTAACATAAACCTTTACAACCTTATGCCATCGGCGTTTACGACCTTCGTAAAAGATCAAGTCGAACGATTGGTACGTACAAAAAAGAAGATACAGTTCGAGACCGATTACAAAGACAGTTTCTTCGAGGTCACCTGTTATCCCTTAATGGACGAAGACGGCGATTTGTCGAAATTTACCGTTTTTGCCAGGGACGTAACCGACCGGAAGAAGCTCGAAGAGCATTTGCGCATGTACCAAAAACTCGACTTCATCGGTAAACTGGCCGGCGGCATAGCCCACGATATAAACAATTCCATTACGGCCATATCCAGTGCGGTTTATTTCCTGAGGAAGTACCTTAGCCACGATGATCCCTTGCTAAAGTACGTGGATAACATACACAACGCCGCAGAAAGGGCCACTATAATCGCAAAGGGCCTGCTCACCTTCAGCAGAAAGCAGGTGATTCACCCTAAGCCTATCGATTGCAGCTACGTGGTTAACAACATATCCAACCTCATCGACAGACTCATCGGTGAAGACGTCACAGTCGAAACGCTTGCGGAAAAGAGGGGGCTCATGATCATGGCAGACGCCAACCAGATAGAGCTTTGCATAATGAACCTCGCTTTCAACGCCCGTGACGCCATGCCAGAAGGAGGCACTTTAACCATAAAAACCGG
>JADFXJ010000130.1 GCA_015233615.1 Nitrospirota bacterium | reverse complement strand
GCAAAGATTTTCCCTTTGTGGTTATCGGCTCTATTTACGGCAGTGCCATATCGTCGGAGTTAATAGAGCTTGGATATGAAAAAGAGAAAGACTTCACCGTTAACTCACTGCTTTAGCCGTTCATTACGATCGTAAAGGGGGTTGTCTAAATGGTAGAACCGAAAGAAATGGTTTTCAAATGGTTTCGATAAAAATGGTTTCGATATTTGCCGATATTTGCCGATATTTGCCGATATTTGTCGCATTTTCGTATAATCGTATAATATAACAGGAATGTTAATGAAGGAGCGTGGAATCAGTGAAATTGAAATACAGGTTTCTTTTATCTTTGCTGGCAATATCGATCGTCCCGCTTTGTATCTCGGCTTTCATAATTTACGGATATTTCAAAAAAACAGTTACGAAGTCCATTGAAAATGAGCTCCAGGCAATAGCTTCAATCCAAAAAAACCGCGTAAATAATCTGATAGAGAGATCGACTGAGCCTTTGAAGGCAATCGCTAATAACAACCTGTTAAAAAGCGACATTGGAAGTTACATGAGCGGAGATATCCAATTTAGAGAAAAGATAATCAATCACCTGAATATATTAAAAGATACTTTTGCCGACATGCAGGAAATAGCCGTCTTTAATCCGGAAGGAAAGATGCTGGCATCGACGAATCCCGGCATGACGGTAGCGAAATATATAAACCGGCAGGATACACAAGGTATAATAAACGATAGGTTTAATTGCGGTTTCCCGGATATAGTAAAGGAAGAAAATGGTTCGATAGTTATCCGCTCGTATTGCAGATTGACGACGGATGGCAAATTGATGGGAATGGTTTTCATCGGGTGGGCCCCACGCCAGCTTTTTGGAATTGCCGGCAGTTATATCGGATTGGGTACGACGGGCGAAACCGTTGTCGCTGAGAGAGACTCACAGGGAGACGCACTGTTTATAACTCCTCTGCGATTCGATAAAGAGGCTGCCTTAGTCCGCAAGATATCAAAAGACAACGTTAGTGCTCCCATCGTGCAGGCATTGGCTAAAAAGGAGATTTTTTCGGGCGGGGGCACGGATTACCGTAATAAGAGAGTTTTCACTGCTACTCGTTATATAGAAAAAACGGATTGGGGGCTGGCAGTCAAGATTGACGAGTCTGAGGTCATGGAGCCGTTACTAAGAATAAGGAATTTAGCAATATTCGCTATCATAAGCATTCTGGTATTAATAGTAATAATCGCTACCTGCCTTTCCGAACATATTACGCGATCCCTTGCCATGGTTACCCGCATGGCGTATAGGGTGAGCCAGGGCGACATGTCCGTTTCCCTGGAGATATCGTCAGACGACGAAGTGGGCACTCTTTGTAAGGGGTTTAATAAGATGACCAGAGAGATTGCCGGGGTTCAGCTTCAGTTGAGGGGTAAGATTAGCGAACTGGAAGTGGAAATGCAGGAGCGCCTTAGGGCCGAGCTGGAACTCCAAAAGAGCAGAGACAGGTATTTAAGGCTTTCGGAGGCTACCCGCGAGGGAATCATCATATCGGATAAAGGAGTTATCCTGGATGTAAACGAACAAATGGCGACAATGCTTGGATACGAACCCGGAGAATTGACGGGAAAGGAAGTCCCCGGCATGGTTGCTCCCGAACAAAGTGAAAGAATACGAAATATCATCTCCTCCGGTTATGAGGAGCCTTACGAAACGATAGGGTTGAAAAAGGACGGCACACCCGTAATACTGGAAGTTTGCGGAAAGAGACTATCCTATGAAGGAACCTATATGCGGGTAGCCGCAGTAAGAGACGTTACCATGCGTAAGCACAGGGAAAAGGCTCTTATAAGGGCAGGCCAGGAATGGGAGAGGACTTTCGACGCCATCCCGGACTTGCTGATGATACTGGATAAAAATTATACGGTTGTAAAAATGAACAAAGCGATGGCAAACCGTCTCGATATAACCACCGGAGACGCGATAGGAATGACCTGCTACGAGTTAATGCACAACGGCCATGAATCTCCGCATAACTGTCCGTACAAGCAAATGCTGGAGGACGGCCTCGAGCATACGATCGAAACGTATAAAACCCGTATAAAAGGGTATTTTCTGGTCACCGTAACCCCTTTGTACGATACTGACGGTACGATTTACGGGGCAGTCCATCTTGCGAGGGACGTCAGTTCACTAAAGGCAATACAGAACAGGCTCCACGAAGAAAATGAAAAGAACAAGGCCATACTCGAAGCCATAAACTACTCGGTAACCATCCTGGACCTCAACTTCAGGATAATTGACCAGAATCGAATCATGGATACCGTATTTGGAGAGTGCGTCGGCGAGTATTGCTACAAGGCTTACCGGAATAAAGATGCAATATGTGATGCCTGCCCGGTTTGTGAGACGTTTAAAGACGGCGCTACCCATAAAGGCGTGGGGAAGCTTATAACACCCCACGGCGGTACAGTGTATTACGAGTATACGGTAGCACCGGTCAGGGACGCTTCGGGTAACATCGTGGCGGCAATGGAGATAACAAAGGACATAAGCGAGCGCAAACGAATGGAAAACGAAATACTAAAGACATCGATGCAGCTCGAAGAATTAAATAAAAGCCTCGAAGAAAAGGTTAAAGACGAGACGGACAAAAGGATGCAAAAAGAGCAACTGTTAATCCAGCAGTCAAAGATGGCATCCATGGGCGAAATGATAGCAGCCATAGCGCACCAATGGAAACAACCGTTGAACAGTCTCGGCCTTTTTATACAGGACGTCAGGGACGCATACGAATTTGGAGAGCTTGATTCCGCTTATATCGATAGCGTCGTGAACAATTCCATGAGTGAGATCCATTTCATGTCAAAAACCATAGACGAGTTCAGGAACTTCTTTAAGCCTTCCACGGTGAAGGAAACGTTCGACCTGATCAAAGTTGCATCGGGGGTCTTCTCGATGCTTTCGGCCCAGCTCAAGACCAATCTCATATCGTACAGGCTAACCTGCCACCCCCATAATAAAACGTTTTATAATTATGCCGACGTAATACCCTGCGATGCCGCCTTAATCACAACTTATAAAAATCAATTGGCCCACGTTATCCTCAATATTATAAATAACGCCAAGGATGCCATCATCGAAAGAAGACTGCGGGGATTTTTGGGTGTAACGGATGAGGGAATGATAGGGGTCGATTACTATAAGGAAGAGGGCGTCCTGAGACTAGAGATAAGCGACAACGGAGGCGGCATTCCCGCGGAAATAATGGACAGGATATTCGAACCTTACTTTACCACTAAAAAATCGGATGAAGGGACCGGCATAGGACTGTACATGGCTAAAATAATCGTAAATGACAAGTTAGGCGGTAAAATCCACTTAAGGAATGTCGATGGCGGGGCCGTATTCACACTGGAATTTAAGTTATAAAATAAGCTCATATCGCCATAGTAAAACGGCAAAGCCATGTTAAGCGTTTTTGCAAGCGTCAGGTAAAAAATTATTAATGTAATTTTTACATGTAAATGGTTATAATAAAGAAGAGAGTTTATTTATAGGGTTTATTTTTATTGTGTAGGTCAGCCATGGGAGACAAAGCATGGTAGAGGCAGGCAGCGAAACCCGCAAGCTCAAAGATCGCCGGAAGGGGCCCGATTTTTGGAAAAAGTCCATTCCGTGGATGTTAGTCATATGCTGGTTCCTGATATGGGTAGCCTGGACTTTTATATATGAGGCGATGCCCCAGCACAAGACTGTAGTAGATCTTCATTACAATTTTAACCCTCGTACTTATTGGGCGAAGGATATGATGGAGAAGGCTTTTATCGCGGTTAACGTCCTGTTTATGGCCAGCGTCCTTGGTTTGATAGCAAACTTTTTCCGGCACAGAAGGGCAACCGACAAAATCAGCGTTACACTCATTTTCATGCTTTTACTATCATTATTCGGCGTCGGCATGATTTACTACCGTTTCTTTTACTGATTTCGCCTGGCTTGCCTTACCACCACCGCCACATCGATACGACGAGCACTATCAGAAACACCATCACGAGGTTAAAATACGCGAAAAAGTAAAACACACTCAAATGACGCGGCATATGTTGTTCTTTAGTTTTCTTTACGAGCTTGCCCATAAGCGGCATTTTTAATACCAACTCATCCGTATGGGGAGCCGTCTTCAGAATTTCGGTCAGGTCGGCACCAGCCTGGTGTTTTCGCATGTGTCCTCCGTTGTTCCACAGTTTGCTGCCGCTTACGTCGTAAACGTTTTCTGCGTAACCAATATATGCCGGCCTTCCCTCCCGGCCGTCGAAGCGGGCGAGGTCGTCAACGGTAAATTCGCTTGTGCTCTGCTGTACCGCTGCCGGGCGACACTTTCGCATCCTGGGGCCGATAACGAAAGTGGTTAATGATGCGGTAATTACCATGGCCAGAAATAAAGCTATCTTGACTGTCAATAGAATACCGAATTTCGAATGGAACATCACGTGCAACGATGGTACCCTTGCGAGTGTCAGCAAAGTTCCCGTTACGGCCATTACTATTATGCAATACCAGCCCAGAAGCAGTTCCCCTTTTGGGAGCCCGCGCGAGGCGTAAGCCGGTTTTAAAAGAAGATGGACGTAAAGTATCGCACCGAACCACGCGATGGCAGTAAGCATGTGTACGTAGCCAACGATAAACCGTATTGCATGTTGTGCCTTTGTTGCCGGTTTGTACAGGCCGCGAGCGGCAAGAGAATTCCTGTAATCCTCCCCAGCTTTCGTGAGGGTTGAGCCGCCGGCCGGGTCTACATGGCATGAACCGCAGGTCTTACCGGTCTTTTCGGCATATTCCGGTGTAGCCCACGTGCGGGTGATTGGCACAAGCAGAAGTAACAGGGTTACCGCTAAATACACGTATAACTTTACCCGCCACAAGCTTACTTTACACAACTTTACCTGCCGCATCTTGCCTCCATATCTTCAATTTGTAATCATATAATGTCCGGTTGACATACCCTGGTAAGTGCATGTGCCACCTATAGCCAATCCGCCTGATTACCAGCCAATCCCCTGTGAACTTAACCTGGATTGGGCAGTTTTATTCCCCAGTCGGGCAGCCGTTCGATAATCATTAACGGCTAGTTGGTAATTTCCTGTATTTAAGAAAGATAGAGCACGGTTGGCAAAAGTATCACCATTGCGTGGGTCAATCGCGATAGCTCTTGAAAAATCACCGATAGCCTGTTGGTGGTTACCCATACTTTGGTAAGATACACCACGGCCGGCGTAAGAAATACTACCGTCGGGCTTTAACTCGATAGCTCTTGAAAAATCATTGATAGCCTGTGGGTAATCGCCCGTTCTTAAGTAAGAATACCCACGGCCATTAAAAGCCAAGTCACTATCGGGCTTTAATTTAATAGCATTGGTAAAATCACCGATAGCTTGCCGGAAATCACCAACCATTTCGTAAGATACGCCACGGCCGGTATAGCCGGCGCTATTGTTAGGCTCTATTTCGATAGCCCTGGAGAATTCCCCGATGGCCTGTCGAAAGTTTCCGTTTCTCATGTTGGCTTCGCCCCGCTGTAAATAAAACATATAAGTTTGCGGGTTTTCGGATTGTGGCTTCACGTTGTCGGAATCGCCCGTATCTCCGAAAGGGTTAGGGTAAGCAGGGTAATAAGGAGTACCCTTTGGGGGGTTATCCCTCCGGATGTTATCGCTCCGGGTATTATCCACAAATGGAAGTTCCTTTGGCGCAGATTCCGCATTGTCGCGTGTCTTCGGCGGGGCGGCATGGTTCGGATGGATTCGCCCCGTTTTACCGGGCATAGTTGCTCCTTTTTCGGGATTCGGCGCATTATGATGATGCTCGTAAAGGATTTCGATAGCCATTAAGAATATAAACACTATAAGAATTCCAACGTAGTCGCCAACTTTTAGTTTCCCGCCCCTTTTCACGCCCGGCGGTTGCCGGGTGGTTCCGGATGAATATGCGCGTATTTTCTCTCTGTTTTTCTCTTTTGAAACTTCCTCGAAAGTACACTGGGCACCAATTAAATTCATTACTAGTTTACATTGTTTAGCCTCAGGCAAACCTGCGTTAACCATTATAACGACCGGATGGTTTGCAAACATCATTTTACCTTTCAAGCCGTGTACGTCTATTTTAAATATTTGGCATAATTTCCTTTTGACCTCTTGTTCATTAAAGCCGCGTAGTATCTCCCCCTTGAAAACAACGTTAAAAAGCTCTTCATTGTTCTTTTCTTTAAACTCCGTACCTGTGTATTCTTTAGACGTTTGTCTGGCATTAGAGCTACCGGTGTTAGCACTACCGGCATTAGCATTATCATACGGATTATACTTTTTTCTTGCAGATTCTTCGGATGGCCGATTCGGTGTCTCATATGGGCGATGCCGGTCTGAATAAGACGATTTCCGGTGTTCCGGGGAATTTTTCAGGAATGCTTTAATCTTGTCAAACGCTGCGTTGATCTCTTTTGCCTTGTCCTCTGCCTTTGTCTGTAATCGCGGATTATGCGAAAACCTGTCCGGATGCCATATTTGCATCAGGTCTCTGTGAGCCTGGCTGACTTCCTCTAAAGAAGCGCCGCGGGCAATACCAAGAATTTCGTAATATTTGTCTATATCGCCCATACCATCTCACTATCGACTACAACTGAAAAAACTAAACCCCCGCTATACCTTAGTCTATTCACTCCTTATATTATACTGTATTGCCGTCACTTTTGCCAGTTCTATGGTTAACCCAAATCCCGACATAGAAACGGGAGACCTAACGTTTTACTGTCATTGCGAGCACGTCTGAAAGAGCCGTCAGCCGTAACCCCCCTACCCCCCGTGAGGGGGGTAGGGGCGGGGCACGGCAATCTCTTCAAAAAGGCGAGATTGCTTCGCTTCGCTCGCAATGACAGACTTCTATGTCGGAATTTGCGGTTAAGCACTCGCTTTATATTATAGTGACTCAACTTTCGCGGTAAGAAAACATGGATAGATCAAGTGGAAATAAGGTTTACGAGGGAAAAGCAACTACTCAAGTTATGGTAAACGCTTTTCAATCCCGCGAATGCGGCTGACGGCTCTATCCGGAAAATGACGTATGTGGGGGGATGACGGTAAGAGGTTGGAAAGACAGAAAGGGCAAGGGCAGATCCAACGTAGATCCGTATTGAAATTTATTTGCAATTATCCGAGTAATTACGAAATCTTTAAGAATAACATGCGGATTTCGGTATTTTATCAAATATCGGAGCTTTTGTTTTAAACAGGGAAGCAAGGTGAAAAGCATTATTTACAATAACCCGAAGTGCTTAAGCGCTTTTTTGAGGCCAGGGTTCTCAACGGCTGCTTCCTTAAGTGCTTTTTCAAGTAATTCGGTCCGCTCTTCGACTTCGTTGGTTTTTCGCACGGCAGGGGCAAGCGCCGTGCGTCTATCCCATAATACAAACCCCACTAAAAACACCATACCACTGAAAAATAGTCCAAAAAGTATTCCAAAGCCCCAGAGTATTAATGTATACATCTGGTCGAGCCGTTTATTCACGTCAGCTTTTACATCGTCAATTTTCTTGCCCATATCGTCAATTCTCTGGTTAGTGGCCTTCAGCCCGTCGTCAATCCTCTGGTTTGTAGCCTTCAGCCCCTCTTCAAGCCGGATCATGCGATCCCTATCCGACTGCGTAAAGGATGAATCTGCCGCGGAAGCGCTTGCAGCAGTAAAGGAGGCGCTTACTGTCGATATACAAAACACCATGAACGTCAATATCACTATGTTTCTCATGCTTGATTATAACATAAATATGGTACAGGAGGAATAAATGTTTAGGAACAGAAAGCTAATGGCAACGGTGGGAATGATTACGATAAATGTAGCGCTGGTGTTGACTTGCGCAGCCACCCTTATGGCGGGTACCGTAAATCTCCCACAAACCGGGCAGGCAATCTGCCGGGATACAAGCGGCAACGTCATTCCCTGTACCGGCACGGGGCAGGATAGGGATATCCAGGCAGGAGCAGCCTGGCAGAGCCCCCGGTTTACGGATAATGGTGACAGCACAATGACGGATGCCCTCACTGCCTGAAATAGGCTAAAGATGCCGGTGCGCCAACGGTTGGTTCATGCACGGGCGGTGCTATATGCTGTGGACAAATGCGCTCGATTATGTAGCCTGCCTGAAATACCGCCAGCTACCTTGGCCATAACGACTGGCGGTTGACTGACATACCCAACCTTCACAGCCAGTTTCGCGTTCAAAACCGGCCGGCATGACTTACTAAATATTCTTCAAAATTTCTAAAACTTATCTGGAATATAAATTTGTATTGACTTTCCGATATGGAATTATTAATACTAAATAAAATGTCTGCTGTAAATATTACCACGTAAAGCAGGAGCTAATGCGTGTTTTTTAATGGGAAAAAAATAGAGAGTTTAGCAAATGAGGTGTTTTATGATGAGTAATTTTAAAATTGAATGGCGCGTTTCTTACGTTCAATCACAAAAATACCCACTTTACTTAGCGAAATTCCACGGAGTTACTGAGAATTCCCTGTGTCTATGCAGATGCCAGGGCTTTTTTTATATGAATCGATGTCAGAATCAATTAATAAAACTGGCGGGCATCCTAAAGGTGCCATTAAACTTAGGGAGGGTTAATACATGGAAAAACTGAAACACAAAGGTTTGTTTGTAAGATCCGCATTATTGATTCTACTGATATTGCTTTTTGGTAACTATATAGCTATCGCGGCAGACCCAACGGAGCCGCCTCTTCAGATAGCGCCACTGAATCCGGCCTTCTTAATCTATCAAAGCCAGGCACTAGGCCAGGCAGCAAACAATGCGGTTTTCCCCGGGCATGGCGCACTTGGATATATCCCGTCGCCCGTCGACCTGTCGCATTTACAAGGGGCCGCTATCAAAAATAATCAGTATAACACATCGACGTACCCATCCAGTTACGATTTAAGGACTACCGGCAAGGTGACGTCCGTAAAGAATCAGAGTTCGTGTGGCATCTGTTGGATATTCGCTACTATGGGTTCTATGGAATCCAACCTTATGTCTGCCGAAAACCGGGATTTTTCCGAAAACAACGTCATGAACACTCATGGTTTTGACCTTAACGGCGCTACGGCAACAACGCCGGCAACGCCGTGCACCACCGGAGGAAACGGGATGATGACCACCGCTTATTTGGCGAGGTGGGGCGGTCCAATGAGCGAGTCGGATGACCCATATAGACCAAACGGTCCTTACACTTCACCATTGGGGATATCCCCCCAAAAGCATGTTCAGGAAGTCCTCTATATACCTTCCCGTGCAAGTGCCACCGATAATGACAACATTAAATGGGCTTTAACGACTTATGGTGGGGTATGGGCGGCTTTTTGCGCAGATCAGGGTACTAATGGTACGAATGGACACTTCAGTCCAAACTGCTACAGCTCAGGCGGCAACTCAACTAACTGTTCATATTACTACAACAGTACTAATTGTACACAACAATATACAAATCAGGATATTGGTGGGCATGCCATAACCATCGTCGGCTGGGACGATAATTATCCGGCAGGCAATTTCACAATTTCTCCACCTGGAAACGGCGCTTTTATCGCAAAAAACAGTTGGGGCACAGCCTGGGGTATTCAAGGTTATTTTTATATCTCTTACTACGACGCTAACATTGCCATGGGAGAGAATTACGTCTTCGACGGCGCACAGAGCGTTACAAACTATGCCCATAATTATCAGTACGACCCCCTTGGGTGGACGGAGAACGCCAGCTATGGCTGCGGTTCTACTACCGGCTGGTTCGCTAATATCTTCACCGCAATCGCAACGGAGCAGGTATCGGCGGTAAGCTTCTACACCGCCGCCCTTAATTCCACGTACCAGGTACAGGTATACACAGGCGTCGGCACAACTCCCACCAGCGGTCAGTTAGCCGGAACCACAAGTGGTTCCATATCGACGGCAGGTTACCATACAATAACGCTGTCCTCACCTGTATCCGTCACATCGGGCCAGAAGTTTTCCGTTGTCGTACAACTAACAACCCCGGGTTATAACTATCCGATTCCAATCGAAGCTCCTATAAGTGGATACAGTTCCGGAGCAACATCCAGCGCAGGTCAGAGCTTTATCGGTTGTAATGGTTCGAGCTGGAGTGATATGACAAGCATTGTTACTAACACAAACGTCTGTTTAAAGGCATTTACGACCTCCACCACACCAACTACCTATACGGTAACGCCCTCTGCCGGTGCGAACGGTACGATAAACCCATCAACGGCTCAAACCGTCGCCTCCGGCTCAACAACGCAATTCACGGTAACGCCAAACACTGGTTACACAGCCTCGGTAGGCGGTACTTGCGGCGGCTCTTTGGTTGGCACCACTTACACAACGTCGCCCATTACCGCTAACTGTACGGTAGCTGCGACGTTTACCAGTAGTGCCGGTAATTGTAGTACAGCGATATCGATTGGGCTCAACAGTTCGACGAATGGAAGCATAAGCACTGCGGGGCAAAATATCTACTACACGGTAAATGTACCACAGTCCGGTACATTGGACATCTATACCACAGGTAGTACGGATACTTATGGTTATTTACTTGATTCGAATTGTAACGTAATAACATACAATGACGATGGTGGCGGTTCATATGGTACCAATTTCCATATCAACCAGTCGGTGACATCAGGTACATATTATATAAGAGTACGGGCTTACAGTTCAACTGCCACGGGCAGTTTTGTTTTGATCGTAGGATTCACATCAACAACCTACTCGGTAACGCCCTCTGCCGGTGCGAACGGTACGATAAGCCCATCAACGCCTCAAACCGTTGCTTCCGGTAGTACAACGCAGTTCACGATAACGCCAAACACGGGATATACCGCCCTGGTAGGAGGCTCATGCGGAGGCTCTTTGGTTGGCACCACGTACACAACCGCGGCCATCACCGCTAGTTGTACAGTATCGGCAACCTTCCATCATACTGTTAGTGACTTCGATGGAGATGGAAAGAGCGATATCCTTTTGCAGAATTCAAGTACCGGCGACGTTGCCATATGGCTGATGAACGGTACTACGATTAAAAGCGGCGGTACAGTCTTCTCATCGCTTGCCTCCAGTTGGCAGATAAAGGGAGTTGGAGACTTCGATGGAGATGGAAAGAGCGATATCCTGTTTCGGAATTCAAGTACCGGCGACGTTGTCATATGGCTGATGAACGGTACTACGATTAAAAGCAGCGCTTATGTCTACACATCGCTTGCCTCCAGTTGGCAGATAGCGGGAGTGGGAGACTTCGATGGA
>JADFXJ010000015.1 GCA_015233615.1 Nitrospirota bacterium | reverse complement strand
TAATATCCTCAAATGCTTGGACGGTTATACTTTTTTCATTGCGGAATCGCTGTCATGGGTTTCAAGATTTATTCAATAAAATGTATCCACCCTGCTATGTTTCGCCTGGATGGCTGCTTTCATCTAACCTTTTGAGGCAGAAGATTCTGTTTTACGCTTGAACCGTTAATTTAATCATCCGATCCCCTATTCTCCCCCTTTTAACCCCCGTCCGGCAAAGGTGCCGCTTACACTGCAGCGGCTGATATGGTGATAGTCAAATGATTGGAGTCGAGCCGGCGGTACATGTCCGTTCCTTGGATGTAGGCAGCAGCGGACACAAAGTTTAGACTAAAAAAGTCTATATTCATGCTTTCATAATTTCCCGATATGGCATAATCTCACTCAGCACATCCTTGTTCTTTTCCCTTGCCTTATACAGGTCGTACTGGTCCTGGAGATTAAGCCAAAGCTCCTCCGACGTACCGAAGAATCGTGCGAGCCTGAGCGCCATGTCGGGGGAAACGTTTCGCTTCCCGTTTATAATCTCGTTCACGGTTCTGAAGGCAGTCTTAAGGCACTCGGCAACTTTGACCTGAGTCAGCCCAAGGGGAGCGATGAACTCCTCCCTGAGGATAATCCCGGGGTGTGTAGGCTGTCTTTTGAGGTTATACATATAATCCTCCTAATAGTATCCGGATCCTTAATGGTAATCCGTTATCTCAACATCGTAGGCGTCCCCATCCTCGAACCTGAAGACCACCCGATACTGGTCATTCACTCTGATGCTGTAGAAGCCATTTCTGTCGCCTTTCAATGGTTCAAGCCTGTTACCAGGGGGAGCCTTAAGGTCATCTATCCGGGCGGAGGCGTTCGGGTAGTCGAGTTTCCTCTCGCCGATATTGCAAATAGAGTGGGAAAATTTCCTGCTCTTCCCCGTGATGTAAAGCTCCTCCGTCTCTTTGTTGGCAAATGACTTAATCATCTGATACAGTATGACACGTAACGCTATAAGATGGGAAGATAGAATGGAAATCCGCCGGGTACCTATAAATCTGACATTTGGAATCCGTCATTTGAGCAGCCACAAGCCATACAACTCATGGCGTTTCCTGAACTTTAGCGCTCTTCTGGCGATCATCAGGGGTTAAAATATGTAACTGTAGATCGTAAAATAGATTTGACCCCCTTAATTTGACTACTTTACGATTCCTAAAAGTTTTCCGAGCAAGTCTATTGCTTTAGGATTGGTTAGAAGCATGACAAACAAGAGGATGAGGAAGTAAAGCTTTTGTTTCCAACCTATGTCAATGATGTCAGTCTTAAGCTCAGTTCTTAAATTCGCAATATCGGCTTTTGTCGAATAATCTTTTGAAGGTTCGTTTTTGTTGATTACATCAACGAAGGCCTCCATGGCCTCATCACCAAACTTATCTCTTAAAATCCTCGGTACCGTAATAACGCTCATATTCTTGTTATACCAGAAAAGCGTTAATGCAATCTACAGTGTACCGTAGGTGGGTGCAAATGCACATTTAGGGGAAAACCGATATAGGATTTGGCTTATTTCCACGAGTACATTGGGTTTACGGATATTTTTCACATCCGGATTTATCAGGGTTTCAGATAGCCTGAAATGGGAAGTGTAACAGGGCAATAAACCCTGATAAATCAAGGGAGTACACCTAATCCTATGTCGGTTTTCCCCTATATGTGTCATCTTACCCAATTTTATGACATCAATCTGGCATTACGGACAACTACTGCAACCGCAAGAGCTGCCCTCGCCCTTATCCCCGGCATTTTTTTCTTTGGCGGCATCCTTTTTTAGCGACATAGTCGGTACCTTGAAAAGAACGAATTGAAGCCATCTGTGGGCAAACTTCATCAGCTCGGCCTCGTCGGTCTTAATGAAGTGGATCTCCTCTTCATTCAAGTCAAATACGTCAAGAAAGGCACTTTCGAAGACGAAAGATTTAAAGCTGTCGATGTCGTAACACGCCATGAAAAACATCCTGAAGCTCTTTTCGTCAGGCTCGTACCCCGCGCCGATTCGTTTCTTCTTCAACACCAGGTCCATCCAGTCCTTGTTCATGTCGTCGTACAGATCCGGCCCCTGGTCTACTCTCCACTGCCCAACCGACCACTGCTTGTCCTCTTCGAACCCCTTGCAGTGCTCTTCCCGAATAAGAAAGTAAAAGTCCCCTCCCACGTTTTTCCTCGTAACCAGGCCCAGGCCCAATGGATAGTACCTGCAGACCGACGGGCGATCCGTGTAGATAGTGCACCCGGCGTCGGTGTTAAACTGGCAACGGCCGTCTTTACCCATGTTGAGCTTTACGAAGGGTAGTACCACGTCCTTTGGTATAATGGTGTCCGTATATTTTAGCAGGAACTCTCCGGATGTCATGTTGAGCCTGTTTTTCATTCTGACTATGTCATATGGGGAGAGAAAAATGTCCAGCTTGCTGCAGCACTTGTTAAAACAGGATATGCCCGGATGGCAGCGAAAACGAAACTCGCTGTCCATCGCCATTTCGATGCTTTCGTCGGGATTGCGAAACAACTTTTTAAATATTTTATCCACTTCCAACCTCTTTGCCAATTAAGCTTAAATTATGTTTAGGGTTAAGTTCGAGTCCGGTTTGGGCCCAGTTAGGACTTAATCCGAAATTTTGCGTTTAAAAAATCGAACTCCCTAACCCTCGCCGGTTTGCGAGAATCAGGGAGCTCACTATCGGTATAGTTGTTCAATGAGTACGTTTGCCAATGGCTACATAATGTCCCGTTTTGCCATCTTCGAGTAAGTTATAGCGGTAGTCCTGTAAACCATGTGCGCCAGCTTAGAGAAGGGTAAGTAGGCGATAATATAGAATACGAAGACGAGGTGCGCAAAGTACATTGGATATGCAATCGGCAAGTTGGATAACCTCAGCATTTCGGACAGAATTCCCGTAATGACCAGCAGGAGTATGATTACCGCAAATGTCCAATCAAAAGAGGATGTTTTGCTTACGAACCCTCTGTCCTTCATCCTGTTCGATATTACCATGATGCCACCAATGAGCAGAAGCAGTGCGCTTACGTTGCCGAAGATCTTGAAAGCCCCGTAAGCCATCGCAGCCATTGCCTGAGAGCCGCCGAACACCGACGGAATCTTATCGGCTTCTATCGAGTAAGGGGATGCCCAGCTAAATACGTACAAGTAAAAAACCGCCCAGTTTGTCGTAATAAACAGGCCGATAAACCCGAATAAGACTAAGCGGTGGGCCGTAGTCCTGTCCTTGTTTGCCCCGCATTTACCGAACTTAGCGTGGGCGACTATCTCTTTCAGAGTTTCTATAAAACTCGGCATGAACTGTCCGTAAGCTAAAAGCTTGTACGGTTCGACGTTAAGTCTGTTCCAGAACTTCCGGACGCTGACTACGAAGGAGACGAGTACCAGCGTGGCTACGGTTATGAAGATTGGATCCACGTAGTGTATCGGGAAAAACTTGTCGAAAACGACCTGTCCTTCGGGTATCTGCAAGTACCCGCCGGTAGACAGAATTATAAGAAACAGCACCACCGGCACGGCCAGGGCTATGATTGTAAGAGCAGGGCTTCCAATTAGCTTGCCCATGAACTTTGGAAAGGCATTTTCGGCAATCGCCGACTTTCTCAAAGCCGCTATGACGTCTCCCGGCCTTGCGCCCCTCGGGCAGTATTTGGTGCAATCGTTACAGTTATGGCATAGCCAGATATCCGGGTCTTTCGAGAGTGCCTCTTTAAGCCCCCACTGGGCCATGATCATCTCTTTTCTTGGGAAGGGGTTGTCCTGAGGTGTAAGGTCACAGACAACCGAGCAAGTAGCGCACTGGTAGCAGCGCTTCAGGTTGTCGGCTCCCGAGCCTATCAAACCCTTTACAAACCCCACGTCGGGTGTTAAAACCGTACTATGTCTTTCGGCACCCATAATTTTACCTCCACTTAGTATTTGATTAGAATCCCTTGTAAGGGTTTGGGCCAAATCCTTTAAGGAGCTCAGAGAAATCGTCGAGAATCTTCGGAAGCTGATTCCACTCGTTTATTGCCAACTGTACCTGCTTGACTCTCTCGGATTCCAGCATCAGCCTGCCTAACGTCTCCTGAACCTTTCCGAGCCTTTCGCTGGCCACCTGGCTGCCCTTGACGAAGTGGCACTGGTAGTTATCGCCATACTTGCAGCCTATGAGAATCACGCCGTCCACTCCCTTGGAAAGGGCATCGGCTATCCACACCAGGTTAGTTCCACCCAGACACCGCAGTGACACAAACCTGAAGTTAGGGTTAATATGTACTTTGTTTAACCCTGCCATGTCTAAGGCGGGATAAGCGTCGTTTTCGCAGATCAAACCAATGATAAAGGGTTCGTCGCCCTCCGACGGTACGTCCACTGACTTCATCATCGAACTTATCATGTCGACGCTATAGTTCCTGAAGGAAATGATTTTCTGCGGACAGGCTCCCATACAAACGCCGCATCTGCGGCACCGGTAAGGATGCGCCCTTGGAGTTCCCTTTTCGTCCTCGTCAAGAACGCCGAAGGGGCACTCAACCGTGCAGCGGCGGCACTGGGTACAGCTTTCGAGTCTGAATTCGGGGAAAGTCATATCCCCCGCCCTCGGATGTACCGCCTTGCCCTGTGCAGTCAGTTCCAGGCACTGTATGGCCTTCAGGGCCGCACCGGCAGCGTCGGTCGAGGATTGCTGCACGTCCATGGGATGTCTTACGGCACCGGCGGCGTATATACCTGTACGACGGGTCTCGTAAGGGAAGCAGATGAAGTGCGAGTCGGGAAAACCATATTTGAGGTGCGGTATTTCCGGGCCCTGTCTGTACGCCAGGTTCATTATATGTGGTATGGGAGCAAGCTCCTGTATTTCACCGTCCTGGGTCTTTCTTACAACCCAGTCGCCTATGTATTCGGGTGTCAGGTCGTTGACCGCCTTGCCTTCGGGCAGCATACTGGATACCATGCCGGTGGCAAGCACCACGACGTCCGCCTTTATTTTCATGTCCTGGCCGAGAAGTTGGTTGTCCACGTCCACAATCAGGCTGCCGTCCGGGGCCTCCTCTATTGCGCGGACTTCCCCTTTGGCGAGGAATATTCCGGCGTCGTCCTGTGCCGCTTTATAGAAGTTTTCGTAAAGGCCGGGCGTTCTCATGTCTTTATATATAATATATGCTCCGGATTCAGGATTAGCTTCCCTTACGTACATTGCCTGTTTCAGGGAAACGTTGCAGCATACGGACGAGCAATAGGGAACGTTGGCCTCGTCTCTTTGTCCGGCACACTGGACGAAAACGACACTCTGGGCGTTTTTGCCGTCCGAGGGTCTTTGAATGCGTCCCTTTGAGGCTAAATCTTCCATTTCTACGTTGGTAACGACGTTTTTAAACCTGCCGTAGCCGTACTTTGCAGACAGAGGGGAGGCGTCATAGGGTTTCCAGCCGGTTGCCAATATTATGGCACCTATCCTGAAAACCTCCTCCGTGCCGCTCTTGTTTACAGTTACGTCGTACATACCCGGCTCGCCTTCGATTTTTGCGATTGTCGAATTGAGATGTATTTTTATGTTGGCGTTGCTTTCCGCGGTTTTTACCTTGGTGTCAACCGTCGGTTTGACAAGTTTGTCAAACGGCGGCTTCGTCGGAAAGCTCTTGTACGACTTTATAGCCCATCCGCCGAGAGCAGGCGATTTTTCCACGATAACGGCCTTGTAGCCGGCCGCAGCCACTTCCAATGCCGCGGTGAGGCCCGTTACTCCGCCACCGATTACGAGAATCGTTCTGTCGATGTCCGGCTTATTAGGTATAGGCACTTCAGACTTATTCGCCTTCACTATACCCATTCTGACGTAATCCCTGGCCATGGCCTGTGTTTTATCGTCCTTTGCCGGCTGCTGCCAAATCACTTGCTCGCGCAGGTTCACCCGCTCGGTTACGTACAGGAGCTGATCGAAGTCAAACACGTCGGTATTTACTCGGGGAGAGCATGCAGCAATGACTATTTTGTTTACACCCTCGTTCTTTATATCGTCCTTTATAACCTGAACGCCTTCGGAACTGCAAAGGAACGGGTGAATCTTGCAAATGGGCGCCCTCATCTCTCCTTTGGCCGTTTTTTCGAGATCTTCGAGGTTAAGGCTTTCATCCAGACCGCAGTCCTTACAAATATATACTCCTAATTTACTATCATCAGCCATTATTTCCTCCCTGCGCTTACAAGCGATTGAATGCCTTTGAGGGCCGCCGCTGTGGCGTCTTGCAGCGACGTCGTCACGTCGTTGGGGCTCTTGGCCACGCCGGACGAATAAACGCCGGCCATCTGCCCCTCAGTCAGGGCAAATCCATCACTATCGAGTTTTATACCCGCTCCGGTTGCCTTAGCCGACGGCTCCATGCCGGTAGCCAGCACGACCATGTCCACCTGGTGCCTAATCTTCTTGCCGCCCAGGATGTCCTCTACGATTAATATCGGGTCCATCGTTTCGGGGTCTTCTTCTATTTTTGCAACCTTGCCTTTTATCAACTTTACGTTTTCGTCGGAACTAACCTTTTTGAGGAAGTCTTCGTACTTGCCAGGCGTCCTCAGATCTATGTAGTACATGAAAGCGGTCGAGGCGGAGTCGCTCTCTCTCAGGTAAGTGGCCTGTTTGAGAGTAGCCATGCAGCAGATTCCGGAACAGTGCTTTAAATGATTTTCATCCCTGGAACCGGCACACTGGACGAATGCAACGTTTTTGGGTTGCTTCTGATCCGAAGGCCTCTGGATCACGCCTTTAGTCGGGCCGTTAATTGCCGCCAAACGCTCCATCATCACGTTGGTTATCACGTTTTTCACTTTGCCAAAGCCCAGGTTTTCCATTTTTGTCGCGTCATACGGATTCCAACCGGTGGCATATACGATGGAACCAACGTTTATCTTTACGCTCTCGGCTTTCATGCTCAAGTCTATTGCGTTATAGGTACAGGCCCCGACACACTTTGCACACGAGGTACCGGGACACACTGATGGGTCTATTACGTACTTCATTGGAAAGGACATGTCATGGGGTAAATAGATTGCCTTCGTCTTGTCCATTCCAAAGTTAAAGCTATTAGGCCTTTCGACGGGACATGCCTCTACGCATTTACTGCATGCCGTGCACTTGTTGTTAACCATCCTTGGGTTTTGTTTTATGCTTACGTTGAAATTCCCCTCCGAGCCGCTTACGCTTTCTACTTCGGCCAGGGTGTAGAACCTTATTTTTGGATTTTGCCTTATTCGTCTGAAGTTGATTTCAAGTCCACAATATGGAGGGCATAATTTAGGAAAATACTTGTTGAGCTGCGCCACTCTTCCACCAAGGTAAGGGTTCTTTTCCACTATGTACGTGTCATACCCGGCCTCCGCGGCCTCTATGGCAGTAGTAACACCGCTAATCCCACCTCCTATTACCAATATGCTCTTTCCATCCGACATAAAAAACTCCTCCGCTTTATTTTGAAACGTCTAAATGGGATTTTGTGGAGGGGACAGAAGCCCCCTCCACTATTAAATCCCTATTCGGTACTTTTTAGTTCGGTACTTTTTTAGTCAGGAACCAACTGTACATAGTCTCTCTTGGAGAATATCCATTTCTTGTTCTGGACGTCCCACTTGGAAATAGTGAAGCATCTCCAGTTCTCGTCGTCCACGAAGTCGAAGTCTCCTCTGTAGTAGTAGCCGGGATACCTGGTGTCTTCTCTGAAGAGGATGTGCCTTGCGTGTGACTCCGAAGTCCAGATACGATGGTAATTTTCCCAACACCTCATAAGCTCGTGAAGGTCGGCTGCTGCCATTTTCGCGGCGTCTTCCTTCAACAGATCGAGCTGTTTGAGACCGGCGTCGAGCATGGTCTTGCTGGTCATGTAGTAGGTGGAAATGCCGCCTACGTACTCGTCCATGATCTTCTGAAGTCTCGCCTGAAGCATTTTGGGCCTGATGTAGTAAGGGTTGGTAGCAGTATCGGTGCTGTAGTTCTTGTATTTCTCGTAGATCTCAAACGGCAGGTATAGCTCTGCTGCGAGTTCGTCGTTAGTCTTTTTTACGGTAGGCTTGTAGTCCTTGTTGTCCAAACAGAACGATACCATTGCCTTAGCGGCTATCCTGCCCTCTGCATGTGAGCCGGAGGAGAACTTGTGGCCCGATGCGCCAACGCCGTCGCCGGCGGTGAAGAGGCCCTTTACGGTCGTCATTCTGTTGTAACCCCAGTTCCACTCTTTCGGTGCACCGGCAATGTCGTCGGGACCGCTGACCCAAATGCCTGCACAACCGGCGTGGGAGCCAAGGAGATACGGCTCTGTGGGCATGATCTCCGACGGTGTCTTGCTAGGGTCTATATTCATAGCTGCCCAAACTCCGGCCTGTCCGATACACATATCGAGAAAGTCTTCCCATGCCTCGGCTTCGAGGTGCTTGATCTGTTTGGCGTCCATCGTCTTTGCGAGTTCGTCCATTGCCAGATGGGTATTCATGAGAATCGGGCCTTTGCCGAGCTTCATGTCGCACATCATCATGTGGTTTCTGATGGCTGTGCCGAGTTTGTGCGGGTCGCTGCAGTACTTGCCGTACTTTGCCTTAGATGACTCGAAGTGGGTAACGCAATAGTCCTCTCCGAGAGAGTTGGTCGCTTTTGCCTTGAAGAATAAGAACCATGCGCCAACCGGGCCGTAACCATCCTTAAACCTTGCAGGTACGAACCTGTTTTCCATGAGGACGAGTTCGGCGCCAAGCTGTGCAGCCATTGCATAGGTGGAGCCTGAGTTCCATACCGGATACCATGCCCTGCCCTGGCCCTCTGCAACCGAACGCGGCCTGAAGCAGTTAACTGCGCCGCCGGCGGCAAGAAGCATACATTTTGCTTTGAATATGTAAGCCTTGTTTTCTCTTACGCTGAACCCTGCCGCTGCTGCAACCCTGTTGGAGTCGTTTGCATCGGGGAAGAGTTCGACTATAAATACTCTCTCGTAGTGGTTCTGGGCCATACCGGTACCCACCCTGTTAAACTCGAGTGCCTTCTTTGCCGCTTCGGCTACTATTACCTTATAGGACTCGCCATTGATCATTATCTGCCACTTACCGCTTCTTACCGGCTTGCCGCCTTCGGTGAGCTTCTTGGCCGGCTGTGCGCCGTCAAGGGTGTGGCCGTCGTCTGCTCTCTTCCATACGGGGAGACCCCATTCTTCGAAAAGATGTACCGAATCATCCACGTGTCTGCCGACGTCGTATACGAGGTCTTCCCTGATGATTCCCATCAGGTCACCACGAACCATCTTGACGTAATCCTTCGGGTCGTTTTCGCCCATGTAGGTGTTGATGGCCGAAAGGCCCATGGCAACCGCGCCGCTACGGTCGGTTGCGGCCTTGTCTACCATTACGATCTTCAAGCCCTTTGGAGTAGCCCAGCGTGCCGCTTCGAATGCCGCTCCACAGTTGGCCATGCCACCACCGATGAGCAGGATGTCGGCTTCAACTTCAATGATCTCGGGTCTCTGGCAGTATGAAAACGTACAAGTTTCTAATTCCATTGTCTTCCTCCTATTATTCTTAGATTAAAATTTCCTGACTTCTGTCAAATTGAAGAAACCGGGCTTTTTCACGTTGTTGAAATCTGCCTCCGGTTTGCCCTTAAACGGATCCACGGAACCCTCTGCCGTCGTGCGGATAGGAAACTTAAACCTCTTTAGAGCACCGTTGCGAAACTTTACAGTCCACATAATGGAATCGGACCCTCTCATGGGAATGACGTTGCCACCCAGTGGACAGAAGTCCTGGTAACCCCTCACCTCGATTGCCTGCTGCGGGCAAATTTTAACGCAGTTGTAGCATTCCCAGCACTGCTCGGGCTCCTGGTTGAAAGCCTTCATTCTGTCACGGTCGAGCTTCATCAGGTCGTTCGGGCAGATGTACATGCATGCCGTTCTTTCCTGACCTTTACAGCCGTCACATTTCTCAGTCATTACGAAACTTGGCATATATTACCTCCTTATTATTATGGAATGGCTTAAAAAGCCATTTATAAAATCCTTTACTACTTTTGTAAAGAAAATATCCTATCAAACGGCCTGTGTTTGCAGACCCGGTTGCCATCGGGCGCCGACTATCGGGGCGTCCGCTTCTTTTCCATTATATAAAATTCGTTTAATAAAAAAAAAGGGGGTTTTCAAAACCCCCTTTTTTATCTATACCTATCCTGTAGCAGCCTTGTGAAGTTTTATCTCTGTCTTTTCGGTAAGCCCGGCGTAATACTTTTGCAGTACTACCAATACCTCCGGACGGCTGAAGTGATCCGGAACGGGAGTGTCTTCCGAAAGCATCTTCCTCAGAGCGGTACCGCTCAGAAGCATCCTGTCCGCCTTACCGTGGGGGCAGGTCTTCATCGAGGCCATACCGTCGCACTTAGTGCAATAGAAAGTCCAGTCTATCTTCATCGCTTTGGTTTCGAGTGCGTCCGCCGGAATCTCGTCGAATATACGATGCGCGTCGAACGGGCCGTAATAGTCGCCGACTCCTGCGTGGTCTCTGCCAACGATCAGGTCGCTGCAGCCATAATTCTGCCTGAACAGTGCGTGTAAGAGGGCTTCTCTGGGGCCTGCATATCTCATGTCCAGAGGGTAGCCTGCCTGGACGCACGTATTTTTTACGAAATAGTTGTCGATGAGGATGTTTATGCAGTCTTTTCTTACCGGGGCGGGTATGTCACCGGGCTTTAATTTGCCGAGCAACTGGTGAATCAGCACACCGTCGCATATCTCGATGGCTACTTTTGCTAAATATTCGTGGGAGCGGTGCATGGGGTTTCTGGTCTGAAATGCCGCGACCCTGCTCCATCCCTTGTCCTCGAAGATCTTTCTGGTCTCGGCGGGAGTCAGGTAAATACCCTCGTACTCGGTGGGAAACGTTCCCTGGCTCAGTACCTTTACAGGACCCGCAAGGTTTACGTCTCCCTGCGCCATAACCATGGCAACGCCGGGATGAGCCTTATCGTCGGTCTTGTAGACCTGCTTGCACTCGTGTATCTTATCGATGGAGTACTTTTCTTCCACCTTCATGGTGGCCATTATCTCGCCGCTCTCTTCGTCAACTAGGGCGATTTCCTGTCCATTTTTGATGCCGTCGGCCTGCTCTTTCGACGCAGACAGAGTGATAGGAATCGGCCAGAAAGTACCGTCGGCCATCTTGTAGTCGTCACAGACGCCTTTCCAATCCGCCTGTCCCATAAATCCCGTCAAAGGCGTGAAGCCGCCGATGCCGAGCATGATAAGATCGCCGGTCTCTCTCGAAGCTGTCTTGATCTGGGTAAGCGTCGCCGCCTTCTTCTTTTCCTCTTCCAACTCCTTACCGCTTAAAAGCAGGGGTTTTAACTTCTTTTCCTTGCCGTGTGGATTTACTAATGCCATTAATTGATACCTCCTTTAATGATTATGAAATAAGAATATTTACAATATGGAACATATCTTCCTGAATATCTCTTCTATGTCTCCAACACCCTCGACTCTCTTCAGAATACCCTTGGCTGCGTAATAACCGATGAGAGGCTCCGTCTGTGCCCTGTATACGTCGAGACGCTTCTTTATCGTCTCCTCTTTGTCGTCGTCCCTCTGGTAAAGGGCTCCGCCACACTTGTCGCAGACGCCTTCTTTGGAAGAAGTGGAAAAATAAATGTTGAACATCTGTCCGCACTGCTTGCAGGTTCTCCTGCCGGTCAGGCGCTTTAACAGAACGTCGAAGTCCACGTCTACGCTAAGAGCCACCTCCAGCGGCATATTTACACCGGCCAAAGTGCCGTCCAGCGTCTCCGCCTGGGACGTATTGCGTGGAAAGCCGTCCAGAATAAACCCTTTCTTGCAATCGTCCTGGCCCAGGCGCTCCTTTACCAGGCCTATCACAACGCTGTCGGGAACCAGCTCCCCTTTGTCCATGCACCCCTTGGCCTCCTTACCGAGAGGCGTGCCATCGGCTACGGCCTTTCTCAATATGTCACCCGTAGAGATCTGCGGTATACCGTACTTATCTATCAACTTCTTTGCCTGGGTGCCCTTACCGGCTCCCGGTGCTCCTAGCAGGACTAATCTCATTTTACCTCCAGCAGTTTAGTTTTAAAAAATTATTATGTTATCCTGTATTTTCTTAATACGTAACAATCTTAATACGTTTCACTTATAATACATCCCGGCATTTCAGACCCTCTTCAAAATATGGAACCCAGATTCTCACCAGGTTAGCAACCTTGCGATTTCGCCTTAGAAATCGTCTTTTCATCTAAAACATAACCGGAAATATAATCCCGGTAATTTTTCGGCGATAATTCCTCAGGCGGTGCACTTGCCTTGCGGAAGATCTTTACTTCCGTTACCGATACCGAACGTCCGCGTAAACGGCATTCATAGTTAAATCTACAGGCCAATATGCTCACTTAGCCTTCTTTAACCATACTATTTAACAGACGAGATATAATATCTAAAGAAACAGATTGTTGTCAAGCAAAAATTCACTTTTATGGTCTTGCTCTTCATCGTACAATAGGCTTCCTTCTTCATGGCCGTATATTATGTTCTTACCAGTGTTCTTGCCGGAGTTGTCGTCATTTCATCGAAATTTCATAGAACTGGCTGTGTCATCTGGGTGTCAATGGCCGTTTCGCTACGTTTGTCCAGATCTGCGGGGATGGTCGTTATGGGAAGTTTTACGTTGAATGTCGTCCCCCGCCTGACCTTCGTGCTGACGCTTATTTGTCCTCCGTGCTTGGCTATTATACCCTGGGAGACGGACAGACCCAGGCCGGTACCCTTACCCTTTGCCTTCGTCGTGAAAAACGGATCGAATATATGATGAAGGATGTGGTCGGGTATTCCCTGTCCATAATCGGTTATTTTAACGGCTGCGAAATTGGGTTCGTCCGATACCGCGACTTCTATCTTTATGAGGCCTCCCTTGACGGTGACGTCCAGGGCGTTGAGAATCAGGTTCAAAAACACCTGTTCCAGTTGGTGCCTGTCACCGTGTATGCGCGGCATGTTGGAGGCAATCTTCAGGTCCATGTTGACGCCGGCTATCTTTATCTGATGGTTTGCCAGTTTCAGTGTCTCTTTCAGCACCTCGCCCAGGCCTATCGGCTCCATGATGGTTTCGCTTTCCCTGGCAAAGTCCAAAAGATTGCGGACGATGTTCCTGGCCCTGCCGGCTTCCTCGATAAGGTCTTTCACCATATCCAGACGCTCTTCGTCCGGCAGATCGTTGTAATCTTCCAAAAGCATGTGTGCGGTGAGAGTTATATTGTTTATAGGGTTATTCAGCTCGTGGGCTATACCGGCAGTCAGCGTTCCGACTGCACGAAGCTTTTGTGATTGGGCCAGTATGTTTTGCTGCCTGTCGAGGTCCTTCAGCATCTGGTCTATAGCCAGAGAAAGGTCGTAAAACTCGTCCGAGTAACTGTTGTCCGGCACTATGTTCATGTACTGGCCGCTGGCCATAAGTTTGGTATAAGAGGCAAACCGGTTCAGCGAACGCAGTACTCTGTATCCCAGCAAGTGAAGCACCATAAGAATGAACACAAACAAAAACACGAGGGCGTAAATGTGCACGAGGCGAAAAAGGAGCATCATCTTGTCCGTAGACTCGACTTCTTTCTTCATAAGTACGTCGGCTGCGTTGAGCATTTCCGAGCCATACTTTCGGAGTTCCGCCTTTAACTTCTCCTTCTTTTCGGCGAATCCAGCCGCTTGAGGAGTTCCTTCGAGCTCCTCCACGTCTTCGAGAAGTTTCCCATACTTCTCTATGTTCCTGACCATGTTTTCGTAATCTATGTTTTTCTTCAGGTCGCCGTAATGTTCTAGGACTATCTCTTCGAGCTTCCTCACCGTTTCGAGGCTCTCGTTAAGCCCCTTTCCATAGAGGACGTAATCGCTTTCCCTGTCGCGGGTCTCATACACGAGATATACGTACTTGTTGGCCGTCTCTATGAAGTGAAGGTTTTTCTCCATCATAAACATAGTCAGCAACAGGGCGGCCCCTATGCTCATCGCGATAACCAGGGATACCACGAATACTATATATATATGTGCCTTTATGGTAAAACGGCGTCGCCTGGGCCGCCTGTCGGCCAACCCCTGGACGTTGTCTTCCAAGTCGCTCTCCGCAGTGCTGCGCTTAGCCAGTTGCTTGTCCAGAACCCTCTTTAGCCGCTTTAACCCACATATGTACCATTTATCGAGACAATCGGAAAACATGCCAACCTTTTCGCTTAACTACGGTCCTGCAAACTCATACCGAGAGACTCCGCAGCCTTTACGATAACCGCCCTGAGGTCGTCGGGCTTAAAAGGCTTGGCTATGAAGTCGAAGGCCCCCTTTTCCATCGCCTGCCTCGCCAGCTCCATCATAGCGTAACCGGTTATCATGATAACCTTGGTGCGCCGGGATCTGTCCATAACGTGCTGGAGCACCTCGAGGCCATCCACTTCGTCCATTCTTATATCCGTAACCACTATGTCGAATTCTTTTTCGGCAATCCTCTTTAAGGCATCCGTGGGTTTTTCAAAAACCTCTACCTCGCAGCCAAGCTTGGCTATGGCCGGCTTCAGGCGCTTGCCCACAATGGGCTCATCATCGAGTAAAAGTACTTTAACGATTTCTGCCATATACCCTCCTTGCCTGCAGGACCAGACTCACTCCTCAGAATCGGGTGAGTTTCCCTTTGCCATTGCCGGCATCCCTTCGGCTATATATTCTTCGAGAACTTCTCATATCTCTTAAAACTTAACTTCCCTTTCCGAAAACCCGCACCGGCGAGCTTACTCTGCCGGGTGCCGCTATAGAGCCCCGCCGGCTCTCAGTGCAACTTCAACCAGCCGAAAGGAGCCTTAAAACCAGGCGCTTTATGGCACGTTGCCTTTAGAAACCGGTTTGACGTGAAGTTGTCGGAACTATCTTACTAATAATACGTTGCCTTTGTAAAGAGTTATTTTTGCGGCCACACAATGGAAAGTCCATCTGCCGGCGTGTTATAACATGTTTCGATAACGAAGCCGTCTAAAAACAGAAACGGGGTATGGCAACAAACAGCCTCAAGGATTTTTAACGGACTACGTTGTTATGGCGTTCACGAGGGATAAGTTCGCCTTGATTTCCAGGTACTCCCTGCTCATCTCGTAATTGGAAGGGTATAATGTTTTCCGGGTTTTATAGCCATCGGAGATAGATTATTGGCTACTAAAATATTTTTACAATAGGAGTATAGAAAACGATTCTATTGTGTTATAATTTAAGCAGAATGGATTAAAACAAAGCATTTTTTGACTATATCAAAGCAGGTTTGTTATGTTTTATAGTATAAAGGCTGGTTTATCTTGTGTTGGTTCAAATAATTGTTTCCATAAGTAACGAGGGTAGAACGTTGGCATATTAAAGTGGATCTTATCCCTGAGAACTCGAAGTGACAAAAAAACAGCGTGAAATAAGAGATCCTATTCATGGATTTATACAAAGAAGTGCAAAAGAGGAGAAAATTATCGATTTGCCTGTTTTTCAACGGTTGCGCGGAATTAAGCAGTTAGCAATGGCAAATTTAGTCTATCCCGGAGCCCTTCATACGAGGTTTGGCCATTCACTGGGAGTAATGCATATTGTGGGGAAATTGGCGGAAAGATTGGAAGTAGAAGAAGATGGAAGAATTTTTATACGACTTGCAGCGCTGTTGCATGACATAGGCCATGGTCCTTTTTCGCACGTTTCTGAAAATATCTTAGATAAGTATAATAAGTCTGAAGTCAACCCAAAATCAAAAGAAAAAATTCATGAACTGATTACATCGGAAATTATACAAAAAAATAGTGAGTTAGGTTCGATCTTAAGTGAAGATGATCGCAAGCAAATTGTTGGTTATTTACAAGGTCAATCCGGCGAATCCGTTGTTAAAGATATTATTTCCGGGCCGTTAGACGGAGACAAACAGGATTATCTTTTGAGAGATAGTTATTATTGCGGAGTAAAATATGGAATTTTTGATATTGATCGTCTTGTAGGAACTTTAGAAGCATATCAGCAAGAACACGATCATATTCTTGCCGTTTCAAAAGATGGCTTATATGTGATCGAACAATTTGTCTTAGCAAAATACCATATGACGACTCAGGTGTACAGGCATAGAATTCGTTTAATTAGTGATGCTATGATCACACGTGCACTGGAACTTGGTATCGATGTCGATAAACTTGAATTTCTGAAAAAGCTGTATTTTTACGATGGAACACAGGAATTTATAGATAATTATATAGAATGGGATGATGCAAGGCTTTCCAATGAAATACTATTTCATGGCAGTGAAGGCTATGCAAAGGATATTTTTCAAATGCTAAAGCAAAGAAAGCTGTTAAAGGTAGTGTTCTCAAAACCAATACGCGAATTTACTGCCGAACTCGAATTTACTGCCGAGGATAGATACTTATTGTCGAGATTATCGAACATGCCGGATTTAAGAAAGAAAATAGAAAAAGAAACTGCCAGGTGTTTATCTGATAACATGAATACAATCGATCCAAATTATGTTATCATGAATACGGTTTCCATTAAATCCGTAAGAGAACAATCAAGGAATAATGAAGGACCAATTCTTATCCTAAAGTCAGATGGACAACCTCGTATATTTGAAGATGAATCTACCTTATTCAGATCTATAAATGAAAGTGAAAGTGATGCTTTTATAGAAATCTACGCACCAGTTCTCCCTGAGGAGGAAGTCGGGAAACTCAAACGTAGAGATAAACATCAGAATTTAATACATGAAATAATACATGATATTATAAAAACCTCTAATGACGATCAATTAGAGCAAAAAGGAGAACAGCCATGATAACCGCAGACAAGGCTATCTTGTTATTGATTGATAATTATGAAGGAAAGATTAGAGGTAAAACACTTATTCAAAAGCGAATATATTTCCTCTGTAACCTATTAAAAGAAGATATGGATTTCGGGTATGATGCGCATTATTATGGGCCATATTCAAGTGAGGTCGAGGAAGGACTATCACTTGTTAAATCATTGGGTTTTATTGAAGAGCATACGTTAGGTTTTGGAACACAGAATCAAGACGGCTTTGAAATCAGGAGGTATGATTATTCATTGACTGAGGATGGAAAAACAATAGTGCGAATGTTAGAAAGAAAAGCACAAAAAGAGTGTGAAAAGATAAGACGTGTTCTGAAGAAAATGCAAGATGCAGGCGACAATGGCGATTATGTGAGTCTTTCGATTGCTGCAAAAACCTACCACATATTAAGTAGGAAAACACAACCAATGACTACTGAGGCTATCCACTCGGAAGCGAAAAAGTTCGGATGGAATATTAAGCCAGAGTCAATAGATAGAGCTTCTTCCTTCCTTGAAAAATTAAATTTGGTAAAAAAGACGGCGAATGGCTGATACCTGCCCTAAACGTCTGATAATAGAGAAAAGGCACTATGGCAAAAATAAACGAGGCAACAAGTACTGATCTAAAGATCATAGATGAATTAAATAAACTCGGCTGGAAGCCGGGCGATACTCTACTTTACCAGCAAGAGTATTCTTTGACACCGGAGCAGCAGAAGATGTTTGTAGGTAAGAAGAGTGTTAAGCCTGATATCACTCTAACAGATTTAAAAGGAACATCAATTTAAATCGTGAAATACACATTGATAAACACATTGCCGGGGGAGTAAACCCGAGTTGTGGCAAAGAAATGTATTTTCAAACAGAATGTATAGAGACTCTCTTACAAAAATACAAAGAACGTAAGCAGAAAATGCTTGTACATATGGCGACTGGCCTTGGGAAAACAAGAACAATGGTTGCCTTTGTGAAAGCACTTTTGGCATACAACCTGGCCAAAAGAGTGCTTTTTATCGTTGACCGCATAATGCTTGCCGAACAGGCGTTGAATGACGGTTTTTCTTTGATAAGCAAAGAGTTTTCCGCAGTTAGAATTACCTCTTCAAACTATCGGCAGTATAAAAACACTCAGATACATATTGTAGTTATTGATACGCTTGAAAATATCTATCAGAATATTTCAAGCACTTATTACGATTTAATAATTGTCGATGAGTGCCATCGTTCTATTAATATTAATAGAAAACTAATTTTCGACCATTTTCTATGTCCTCGTATTGGTTTAACTGCAACACCACGAAAAGCCATAGCCGCAAGGGGCGCAAATATTTCGGAAGAAGATTTAGCTATTCTGGATACCTATAAACTTTTTGGTTGTGAAACTGGTAATCCTGATTATCAATTCGATTTGGCAAGAGGTATCGATGAAGGCTTCCTGGCTCCTTATGATGTCCTTGAGATTAAAACCGAATTGACAAAGCAGGCTGAGACGGATGGTGTAGAGTTTGATTATGTTCTCGATCCAGACGAACGTCATAAGATTGAACTTGACCAAACAAAAAAAGTAATGCTTGAACAGTTGGAGCGCAAATACATTTCTGAAGATAGGTGTTTGAGGATTGCCGAGGAAATTAAGAAAAATACCGAATATGGTGAAAAGATTATCTTGTTTGGTGTTAGCCAGGCGCATTGCATTATATTAACGAAGGCAATAAACAAAGTATTTACCGCTGCCGACGATGAATTAAACCCTCGTTATGCGGAAGCAATAATCTCTGAAAACAATGATCTTAATTCTACTTTCAAAAAATGGTTCAAAGACATAAACCATAAACCTTTTATAGCTGTTTCTGTGGACATTATGACAACTGGCGTAGATATTCCATGTGTTCGTTATATTGCTTTCGCTGCCTTGACAAAGTCAGTAGGTAAATACATTCAGATGCTTGGCAGAGGCACGCGACTTGACCCCAAGTCCGGAAAGTTCAGTTTTCAGGTTTTAGATTTCGTTGGTCTGTGCAAACGTATGGCGGATAATGGTAGAGGTACAAAAAGGGAAAAATAAAAAAGTGTTTCAGGGGAAAGGTGGAACTACTACGCCTATTTCTCCAGGTACTAAAGGCGATTGGTTCCTGATTGATAACCCAGACCCGGCTCATCTTATTACACGGGTTTATCTTCATGGCGACGACGTAACGGTTATAGATAATATTCCGATAGAAAAGGCAAAGAATCTCTTTGAGCAAGGACTTCAAAAAACAGATATGCCTGAAATCGCTGTCATTAAAAATAAAGTTGAAAATGACAAGACATATGAACCAAGCGAACAAGATGTAGAAACACTAAAAGATTGGGCAAAAAATCCAGAGATATTTCTCGATGAAGGTCAACTGCAAAAAATATATGATTTCGAACAAGGATCAATATGGGATTTCTTTATAGATGCCCAAGGAATAAAAAAGATACCGACATTATTGGAACGAATTGAACGGGGTTTTGATTCTTATGTTAAAACCTACACGTTTAACGATAATCAAATGCACATTCTCAACGATCTAAAAGACATCGTGGCAGCAAACATTATCCACAAAAAGAAGCTGACACCGATGGAAATATTTGACAATCCGGTATATAGCCGGATTATTGGCGTGGATTATCCAGAGGTGAATAGCATATTTAATAATTGCCTACCTCAAGTATTTGAGGAATTACAGACAACTTTTAGGGTATAATTATTTATGGGAAGATCGACTGTACATTACACGGATAACGAAACAAACAATATATTAAAGCGGCTACATAACAAATTGAGACCGACGGGCACCCCCGTTGAAAGGGTAGAGTATATTATAGAGCTTTTGCTTCTTCGTATATTTGAACCAAGTTAAAAACAGATGATGTATTTAAACCGCTTCGCAAGCTCTTTGAAGGTGAATCATACCGTCTTCTTTTTTCACATTTGCTCTCATTAACTGGTGACCAAATCCTTTCTGAACTCAACAAGAATATTTTTCCTTTTTATTCGGCCATTCTTATCAAAACCCGTGATGTGATGCGCGGCAATTTACCAACTAAAATGCAGGATCAATTAGTGCTGATTGTAGATCGTAAGATAGAAGTGTTCGCTAATTCCAACTTTACCAATAATATCAAAGGCGGAGTTATTGCTAAAGCGATTGGTCTGATAAATGAAATTGACGAAAAATATATTCTCAAAACTGATCTTTTGGGCGATGCGATAGAATCTGCGTTATCGGAAACTGGAGGAACCAAAGACTTAGGACTTTATCGAACACCGGACCACATTCGTCGAATGATGGTTCAAATGGTTGATCCTGATTTTACCGATACCGTTTTTGACCCTGCATGTGGAACAGCCGGATTTTTGTTTGATATCTACGATTACGTAATTGAAAAAGCCAGGAAAGCAGGGATGCCTCCAGTACATATTGCGAATCAATTTTACCGCACTGGCATAGGTGGAATTGAGTATCAAGGCAGAATCCGAAAAATGGCAGCGGTTAATATGTATATTCGGGGTCTAAATCCACATAATATAATTTGTAGATCGTAAGATAGAAGTGACCCCCATCGGCTATCCTCCTATAACGTTGATAACCGATTATACCCCCTTTGCTTACCTATTCCAAGCACGCTTGCCGGAAGGACACGTTGAATGGTTGGGAAAAAGTAGGTTTGGTAAGTCTTTATGATAAAAAAGGGAGGGGAAGAATACCAAAGCTAAATAATGAGCAGGAGGAAAGAGTAAAAGAATTAACCAAAACTTTTCCTAAGAATATAAACAGGATATGTGCGTTAGTAAAGGAAGAGTTTGGCATTTCAGTTAGCAAGTGGACAATTAAGCGTATATTGAAAACGTTAAAATTTAGCTGGCATAGAATTCGGAAAAAGGTGAAAGGGAAACCAGACCCTTTAGAGTAAGTAGGTAAGCACAAATAATTATATGTGCTAACACTCCCATATTCCACCTCTGTGCCACGTGTAAAGTAAAACCGTACTATGTATAAAGCCTTAGTCTGTTATTTATCAGGCGTCGATACGTTTCACCGATCCAGGGCGTTCTGATTCCACGTTGTTTACTACCTTAGCTCTTTCATGCTTTCTCGCAGGCGTTGCACTGCTCCTGGAGTGCCTTCCGTTTTCCCCGATTCTAAAGAATGAGATTACTTGTTGCAATTGCTGGGATTGGGCCGATAACTCCTCGGAGGTGGACGACATCTGCTCGGCAGCCGCTGCGTTTTGTTGAATTACCTGGTCGAGTTGTTGTATCGCCTTGTTTATCTGATCCGCGCCGGAGCTTTGTTCCGAGCTCGACGCGTTTATCTCCTGCACGAGTTCCGCGGTCTTCTGTATGTCCGGCACGAGGCTCTGCAACATTTCTCCCGCCTTTTCGGATACCTCCACGCTCGACGAAACGAGACTGTTTATCTCGGCTGCGGCTGCCTGGCTCCTGCCGGCGAGTTCCCTTACCTCGGAGGCCACTACTGCAAACCCCTTGCCGTGCTCCCCGGCCCTGGCAGCCTCTATGGCGGCGTTTAAGGCCAGCAGGTTAGTCTGCCTCGCTATCTCTTCGATTATGGAAATCTTCTCCGCTATGTCCTTCATGGCCTTCACCGTCTGCGTTACGGCCTTCCCGCTTTCTCTGGCGTTGCCGGAGGATTTGACGGCTATCTTTTCCGTCTGCTGGGCGTTGTCGGAGTTACCCTTTATGTTTGCCGCCATCTGCTCCATCGAAGACGAAACCTCCTCGGCCGATGCCGCCTGCTCGTTTGCACCCTGTGACATCTCCTCGGACGTGGCACTCATCTCCTCGCTTCCACTGGCCACCTGCTCGCTGGCCTCCTGAACGTCAGTTACCACCTCCGTCAGCTTCGAAACCATCTCCGAAAGGGCCTGCATCAGCTTGTCCTTTTCCGATCGCTCTTTTACCCTCACGTCTAAGTTACCGCGTGATAGCTCGTATGCCAGATTTGTCACTTCGTTCTCGGCATCTATTAATTCGTTAATGCTCACTTTTATGGTATTGAAATCCTCCTTGTACTCCTCCGTTATCTTTGGAGGTATGTCGCCTTTGCTTATTCGCCCGATAAAACCCCTTATAACGTTAATCGGTTTGATAAAGGCCTCGGTGAGGTTGTTTATCCCCTTTGACAGGTCCGACCAACTGCCGGAGACTTTGTCTGTCGCAAGCCTGGTATCGAGCTTGCCGTTTCCTACCGCGTCTATCATTCCCTGTGTTTCGTTAAGGATGGTTTTTATGGTATCGGTCATTTGCTTCATCTCGCCAAATAACCCCGACGGGTTAGAGCCAAAATCTATCTCGATATCTCCCCTGGCTATTTTCCGGGCGATCCCTGCCATTACCGGTGGTTCGCCTCCTAGTTGACTGCTTATGCCTTTTGCAATTACAACCCCAAGAGTCATGCCGATTAAAACACCAATCAACGTTACTGCGATCAACAGCGTTCGACTGCTCTTATCGATGGAAAAGGCTTCTTCGGAAGCCAGTTTAGCGTTTTCCTCCTTGTTTTTTACCAGTTCGTCTATTACCCCTTCTACGGCAAATGATTTATCCCTGGCCAGCCCCATAGATAACTTAGTGGATTCCCTCACCTCGCTAAGCTTCTCTTTTGAAGCGACGTCTATAACTTGCTTATGGAGTGGCTCCCACTCGTTTATTGACGTGTTGAGCTTTTCAAGAAGGACCTTACCTTTTTCCGAATGGAATAAAGGTTTTGCTTTATTTAGGTTTTCATGCATCATTCCCCAGTATTTATCCGAACGTGCTTTAAATTTATCGCGATCTTCCTGGGTGCTGGCAAGAAGATAATTTTTCTCGGCACGGGTTATATAAACCAGGTCTATAGCAGCCTCTTTAATATACGCAATTCCAAGGAGCTCTCTTTCATACAACTTGTCCGTCAATGCGCTCAAAGTGCCCATGTTGTTTACGCCGACCATCCCGACAACGATAGTAATGATGGATACTATCAAAAACGCCAGTATAAGCTTGGTCATAACTTTCATTTTACTGTACCAATTCATAAACTTCTCCTTTTCGATAAGATTAAAGTTATTGTGTATTATCGGCGTTATTGCGTATCATTCATGTGCTATTGTTTATTGGCGATTTAACCTTTATTCCTAAGTTCTTCTCTTACAATCTCTCTTACGCTATCTCTTACACTGACTCCGATTTTTACGATATAATCATCCATCCGCTTGTCAAAATCATCTTTGGTCAGATATTTTTTCAATTCCTCACGAATAGAATCCGATTCCTGCTTAAGTTCCTCACGAATAGAATCCGATTCCTGCTTAAGTTCCTCGCGAATAGAATACAATTCCCCTTCAATCGCAACAAACTTCGCATTTACCTGAGTTTTGAACTCCCTAAAATCCCCCACAAGCGTGTACAGGAATAAAATCATATTATCTTGCGGTTGCGTCTCGGATATTACGTCGTGTAAAACCTCGATTACAATTTTCCTTACTTCTTCTTTTTCCAGTGTGGACATATAGACAACCCTCCCTCCTTGTTTTTCGAAACATTCGAATTGTTTAACAACCACTTATTACTTAACAACTTCTTGACCACGCTTTTCTCCCGTGACTTTGAGTATCGAACCAGCCAGGGCCTTTCCTGGCTGCTCGCTGCCGCATACTCTAACTATTATAACATAAATTCAGTAGCGTGTTATAAAATGGCAGACGGCCAGCCCCCTACCCCCGTGAGGGGGGGTATTCGCGAGCCGGAATCTAACTCCTTTAGAATTTCTCGAATGAATCATCGTCGGCATGTTTTGAGGCCATGTCAAGATTAACCCTGGCTTCGTGCGAAGTAGACGCTTTTAGTGGGCTTCTGGCCAGCGGATTAGCCGCCTTCTTGATTCCACCATGTGTTAAATGCGCCACTTTTGCATTATGCTGTCCTCTTACCGGTGTTCTTGTACCAATATCTCCCGTCTTGAAGAAACTTATCGTACTTTGAAGTTGTTCCGCCTGAGAGCTTAATTCCTCGGAGGTGGAGGCGAGTTCCTCGGAGGCCGACGCATTTTGCTGTATTACCTGGTCAAGCTGCTGTATGGCCTTATTGATCTGTTCCGCTCCAGTATTTTGCTCGTTGCCGGCGGCGGTTATCTCCTGTACAAGTTCCGCAGTCTTTTGAATGTCCGGAACCAGCCTTGACAACATGTCTCCGGCTTGCTCTGCAACTTTTACGCTTGACGCGGATAAATGCGTTATCTCCCCCGCCGCCTTCTGCGAACGTTCGGCAAGCTTTCTCACCTCCGAGGCCACCACGGCAAATCCTTTGCCATGTTCACCGGCGCGTGCCGCTTCTATTGCCGCGTTCAAAGCCAGGAGGTTAGTCTGGCGGGCTATTTCTTCTATTATGGATATCTTGCTTGCTATCTCCTTCATGGCGATTACCGCATCAGATACGGACTTACCACTGGCCTGGGCATCCTGTGCCGATTTAGTCGCCAGCCTCGCAGTCTGGTTGGCATTATCCGATGTCTCCCATCTGCTTCTCCTGGAATGTAACGAATTCGTCTATAGTCGCGATAAACTTGCTCTGCGCTTCCCTCATCTTAGTCATAAGAAGTTCTTTTGCTTCCGCCTGCTTGCCGTCAGCCAATAATTTCGTAAATTCGTCCTGAACGCTATAGTAAACGACCCTGGCGTCCATCAAGGCTTTCAAATGGGCCTTCCCCTCGTCAGACTTTGTCATTGCGGTGAGTTTTTCGAGATACTCGCTGTTTTTCTTTCTTGCCTCGCTTATACGGTCATTCTCTTTTTGGATTTCTTCCTTCTTGTCAATCAGAATTGAATTTCTGATAGCCCTGGCTATGATGTTTACGTTATTTAAAACGTTGTTGGCAAGGTCGGTCTTCGGGTACTTGTCATGGATGATGTCTGACACTATCGCGTCGATTTGAGATAGTTTTGTGAGGCTTACGATGCTTATGATTATGAGCATAAAAACAACTATCCCGAATGACAACCCTAGTCTTGTGGCAGTCTTCATGTTCCTGAACATCTTAATTTCCTCCTGCTTACTTTTACAACGATGATATTTAGATGATATTTATTTGTGCAGAAGCCTTTAAAAAAGGCCTTAATCGAACATCGATATGTAATATGTAAATAGTGAAAGATGATACGCGTATAAGAGTTAGTAAGGATGTGTCTCCCTGAAAGAGAGAGAAGACAGATGCTAAGAATACGCCATAAACCTTATATTTCATAAACGCAAACCTCGCTGCCGTAAATCATACGTAAACGCTGTAATAAGTAAGCTGATACCTATGCTAGAATTAACATAATATTACATTTATTTCCCAAATGTCAATCCAAAAATGAATTTTTTATTAAGCAAAAAAAGAACCCCAGGTTCCATATAGAAACCGTATGAATTATCTTACAAATAATGTAGGAAATCAGGAAGTTAGACCGCTAACCTGCCATGAGCACATTATCGAGAAGTCCGTAAAAGGCCTTAAGGGAGGGAGCATCCGACGGAATTCCGAAAACCGGATCCCCGTGCAGGTCCAGGTTATAAATGGCCACGTCCTCCGGCACAGTCCCCGCCAGGGCCAGGCCTCCCTTACCGCAGGCCGCCCTTACGACAGCATCATCCCCGGATTTCACGCGGTTAAATATGACATATCGCTTGTCGATTTCAAGGGAAAGCTCGACTATGAGCTCGTTAATTCTGTTGACTGTCCTTATCCCCTTCAAGGTGGGATCGCTCACTATGAATAGTACGTTTATCTTCTGAGCCGTACGTCTGCTAAGGTGCTCCATGCCGGCCTCGTTGTCTATGACCACGTAGGCGTAGTCATCGGCGAGCTTGTCCGTGTATTTCCTGATAATATTGTTTGCGGCGCAATAACACCCCTGTCCCTCCGGCCTTCCCATGACGAGGAGGTCAAACCCTCTGGACTCTACTATAGATTGCTGCACCTGGTAATCGAAGTGCTCCTCCGTGCTTAACCCCCCGGGACGCGCTCCGGAACGAATAGTGGCCAGGGATTGTTCCCTTACACGCCCTATAGTCGCGTGTACCGTAACGCCGAGTGCCTCGTTAAGACATGCGTTGGCATCTGCGTCCACGGCCAGTATCGGCCTGCCGGTCTTTTCCATCAGATACCGGACTGCCATACCGGCCAGGGTTGTCTTACCCGTGCCGCCTTTTCCGGAAAATGCTATTATCTGTGCCATTTATCTCTCCATTTCACCGTTAATTTACGTTTAACCGTTGCTTATTCTTAGTCGTTAGCTTATTTCCCGACTTATTCCTCATTCGGTTTAATCGCACCTCATACCAAGTTGCATTCAAAAGAGTAACAAGGCGGCAAGGAGAAAGCGACGCAGGCGTACTCTTACGTACGTCGAGGAGCTTTCGACGATTGGCTTCGAAGTTAATCGAATGAATGCAATTTGGTATCACTCAGTTTAATCGCACCTTTGTGCCATCTTTGAGGCCAACCGCGTCGATAGTCGTTATCACCTCGTCTCCCTCCGCCACACCGGACTTTATAACCGTGTACGTCCAGTTGGATGGGCCGGTACCAATCTCCTTCAGTACCGCCCGTGAGCGGTATACCACGTACAGGAAGCTCTTACCGCCTCTTTCTATAATAGCGTGAGAGGGCGCAAGGAGTGCGTTTTCGACCTTACCGGTTATAATCTCTACGTCGGATGACATGCCGGGTTTGAGTTTCGGAGGGTCGCTCCGGCCGGTCTGCGCGGTAAGGCTGATTCTCACCTCGAAAGTTCTGGCTTCCAGCCTGCTGCCCAGCACCACCGGAGAGATGCGGTATACCTTGCCACGGAGCTCCTTGTCGGGGTATGCGTCCATGGAGAGTTTTACATCCTGGCCAACGGCCACTTTGGGCACGTCAGCCTCGTCAATGAAGGCTTCGAAGTACAGAGGCTCCATAGAAACAATGGAGTAAATCATGGCACCCTTTGCCAGGAGTGCGCCCACACGGGCCTGTTTGGCCGTAATGACTCCCCCGCAAGCGGCCCTGACGAAGGAGTAACCGTAGTTTAACCTGGAAAGCTCCAGGGACTTTTCCGCCTCGTCAGCGTTGTGCTCCCGGGCTTTGATGGCGTAGATCTTCGAGTCAAGGTTTTTTCTGGCGGACAGAGCCGTGTCGTACGAGGCCTCTGCTACCGCTCTGTCTTTTTTTATCTGTTCTACGGTCTCCTCCGGTACGTAACCCTTTTCGTTGAGCCCGCAGTAGCGGGATAACCTGGAGTTAGCCTCGTCGACTATGGCCTTAGTCTTTTTAATATCGTTATCTATCTGTCCTTTAAAAGGCTCGTAGGCCTCGACGCTCTCTTTCAGTTTGTTCACTGACTCGTTAAAGGTTGCTTCGGCCCGTTTTAGCTCCAGGGCAGCGTCCTCTGTGTCGAATTTCGCCAGAAGTTGCCCCTCTTTCACAGCGTCGCCTTCCTCTGCGTAGAGTTTGGAAATTTTCCCAACTCTTTCAGCGGTAACGGAGTATTCTTTCTCGGATTTCACCGTACCGGTAGAAGTAGCCGACACGGTTATGAGCAGAGTATTTCGTCCTATCTTCTCAGACTTTACCCTCACCCCTTTGTCGTAAAATGCATATAAAAGCACCGCCAGGATGGCAAGGGCTGCTGCAACACCATAGAAACGAATTTTTTTCTTCAATTGGACAGGCCAGGTATTAAATAACAAGTATTAAATAGCAAATATCAGGCAACAAACGCCAAGCAATCTGTAATTCAGGTTATAAGCAATACGCGTAAACGGCAGACCGTTTAATTCCATATAAGCCTGCCGCGTCTGAGGGCCCAGCAACTAACCGAAACATCCACTAAATTGGATGAGGGATGCCAATGGCTCAATCCGAGTTTCACGCCCAGGGCTGTAGCGTTCCCACCGAGCCCCAGTGGGCCTATTTTCAGACGGTTTATATCGCTAAGGATCTTCGATTCCATATCCTGCAGGAAAGATATTGGATTAACGTCATTGAGTTTCCGTAAAAGCTGGGACTTCGACAACACCGCTGCCCTGTCCCTGGCTCCGCTAATGCCGATGCCCACGGTATAAGGAGGACAGCCCTTCCCCTGAGCCTTCAAAATGGTGTCTGTCACAAGATGGGCCAGGGTATCCTGGCTGAATGGGGCTGAATCGTTAAATGCGCTTTCGGTATCGACGGATGCGACTTCGGAATCGTTAAATGTGCCTCCGGCGGATGCCGGTGAACTTTCCCCATATGAGCCGGGCAACCACCCCGAACTACCAGTATTCTCACAATCGGCACCCTTCAACATCAGGTCTATCGAGAGAGAATCACCTTCGTACTCTTCGTAGTATATGACAGGCACGGCTAAAAACCCCATACCGGTCTTTACAGAGGAGCACATGCGGTGTACGCCGTAAAGTGGCACCTTTGACACGGCCATCTCCGTACCTTTTAAGATTATGGAGCTTATCTCTTTTTGGCTAAGTCCCCTGGGCAACCTGACCCAAAATACGGGTACTCCAAGCTCCTGGCAAACGGGCTTCTTTTGCTGCCGGGCCTCCTTTATGTTTTCAAGGATCACCGACAGCGTCCCCTTTGACTCAAGCCGTTCGGAGTCAAAGGCGCTCTTCAAAGCCGACTCTACGTCGGGTGGTATGGAAGTGGCGACCTTCCTGAACAGCTCTACTATTCCGTCTATGAGTTTAAGCATCTTTATCTATTGCCGCCCTCTATTTTTTAGAACCTTCCTCTTTAACCTTTTCTTGTGTTGCGGTTTTACCCATTTTTTCCATTGTTGTGGTTTTACCATGTTTTTCCGTTACCGACGTGTGTTTAGCCACGAAATCGCTAAGGGCCTTGCTATCAAGATCTACCTTGTAGTTCTTTTCGATGGAAGAGAAATAAGTTTCGAAAGCCTTCTTCTGTTTGTCTTGTGTCAGGCCCTGCATTATCATCCCCTTTACTTCTTCGAAGCCCATCTGCTTGGCCGGCCTGGAGTCAGTTACCTTGATTATGTGCCATCCGAAGGCTGTTTTAACCGGCTTGCTTATTTCACCTTTGTCGAGCTTAAAAGCGGCTGCGTCGAAATTAGGTTCCATCTGGCCTTTCGAGAAGTAGCCAAGGTCCCCTCCCTTTCCGGCGTTCATCTTATCCTGGGAATACTCTTTTGCGAGTTCCTCGAATTTCGCGCCTTTTTTTAACTTGCTGTAAATATCGTTAGCCTCGTCCTCAGTCTGTACCAGGATATGGCTGGCCCTTAACTGTCCGGGTTGCTGCAATTCGCTTTTGTTTTTCTCGTAATACTCTTTTGCCTCCTCCGGGGTAACCTTCATGTTCGCCGGATTCAAGTTTTTAGTTATTATTGCGTTGATGAGGTTCATCCTCTTAAAATCGTCCATTTTCTTTTTAAATTCGGGATCTTTGTCGAGTCCGTTCTTCTTTGCTTCCAGATACAGGATTTCTCTTTTCTTTATCTCGTCTACAAACCTGTTTATGCCTTCTTTGCCAGTAAAAAACCCCCTTAGATTTGGAGGCAGTTTGCTTAGCTCTTCCTGAAGTTGTTCGTTAGTTACCACAACGGAATTAACTTTTAGAATCGGCGTACCTGCTTTTTTCATGCCGCCGTCATCGGAAGATTTCGAACAAGCGTATACAAGGGCAACTACAAACAATAACATGACCAGTTTTTTCATTCTTACCTCTCCATTCAATTTTTGATTTGGTACTCAATCGGACTATTATAACAAATTGGGAATATTTTTTGAAGGATCTTTTTATTTCGAATTATTTTAAAATTTGGCCTTAATATTTCAAAAACTTCTTTACTTCCGATTTAATCTTTATGTTATAATTCAATGTGGTTGACGATTTTAAAAAATCAGCGCTCTATTTCAAAAGGGCCCTTGAGCTAATCCCCGGTGGAGTAAACAGCCCGGTGAGGGCTTTTAAGGCCGTAGGCGGGAACCCGGTTTTCATGTCGCAGGGTAAAGGCTCAAAAATATTTGACGTTGACGGTAACATATTTATAGACTATGTACTGTCGTGGGGCCCTATGATACTTGGACACGCCAACCAACTGGTAACCAGTGCCATAAAGAAAGCGGTTGAACACGGTACGAGCTTTGGCGCTCCAACGCCCATGGAAGTAAAGCTTGCCGAACTCGTCGTGGAGTTCTTTCCATCGATTGAACGGTTGCGGTTCGTAAACTCCGGCACCGAGGCCACTATGAGTGCCATAAGAGTTGCCAGGGCTTACGCCGGGAGAGACAAAATAATCAAATTCGAGGGCTGTTACCACGGCCATGCCGACGGGCTGCTATCCAAAGCCGGTTCGGGAGCTACCACTCTTGGTGTGCCTACCAGCCCGGGTGTTCCGGCCAACTGTGCGCAAAACACGATCACCCTGCCCTTTAACGACCTGGAAACCATAAAAAGCGTTATCGAACGCGATTGGCGGGACATCGCCTGCGTCATATTAGAGCCGATTGTCGGCAACATGGGCTGTATAATACCGCGTCCCGGGTTTTTGGAGGGCATACGCGATTTGACGGCAAAGCACGGTATAGTACTCATCTTTGACGAGGTAATGACGGGCTTTCGCGCTTCAAGAGGCGGAGCGCAGGAGCTTTACGGAATCAAGCCGGATATGACGTGCTTGGGTAAAGTTATAGGCGGCGGACTACCGGTAGGCGCTTATGGAGGTAAGGCCGAAATAATGGAATTAGTAGCGCCGCAAGGCCCGGTTTACCAGGCAGGTACCTTATCGGGAAACCCCGTAGCCATGGCCGCAGGCTTTGAGACGTTAAAGATATTGTCGAAAAAAGACGTATGCGAAAATATGGAAGAAAAGGCCAAAGAGCTGGAAGAAGGTATAAAAGACGCGGCCAGAATAACCAGAGTCGACGTCAGAATCTATCGGGTTGGAACGATGTTCTGCGTTTATTTTACAAACAACGAAGTCGTCGATTATTCCACGGCGCTCTCATCCGATACCAAAAAGTTCGCCAACTACTTCAAGACCATGTTACACAACGGCATTTATATCGCACCATCACAGTTTGAGGCCGGTTTCCTCTCGATGGCCCACACCGAAAGGGATATAAAGCTCACTATCAAAAAGGCATACAAAGCACTGAAATCCCTATCCGCCTAGAATCATCCACCTATAATCCATTGTCTGAACTGTGATTTAAATGATTTCTTGACTACCCTCTCGGGGGGTAGGTGGGGTCACTATGATTCATAATTTATAAAGCGGATATTTGTTTTTTATCATAGTCTTCATTTAATCATTATTAATCAAAGTTCAAGACAATTACTGGCATTTCACATGTCCTATGGACTTAAGTCGCCATAAAGAAACTGAAGCAGCGTTACTGCGGATATGGCGGCGGTCTCCCCCCTGAGAATGCGTCTTCCAAACGAGACGGCAGTGGCTCCTGCCCTGGTCGATACCGATAACTCCTCCGGCGTAAAACCACCCTCCGGACCTACCAATACGTAACACTGTACGCCCTGCTTCGGTGGATTCAAGGCTTTCAGGTTCGCTCCACCCCTCTCGTAAAAGATAAAAGATGCTGCACCGGAGGCTGTGAGAAGCGACGTAACGGCCATAACAGGCATTACCGGGCTGATATCGGGAACCACGACCCTGCCGCATTGGCGCGACGCCTCTAAGGCAATCTTGTGCCACCGGAAAAGTTTCCTGGTTTCGTGCAACTGGCACCTCTCCGTAGCCATGGGAATTATACGCTTGATACCCAGTTCCGTCGCCTTCTGGATTACGGTGTCCATTTTGGATCCCTTCAGTAACCCCTGGCAAAGGATAAGATCCAATGAAGACTCCGTCTCAGGTGGAGGATAGGGAGCACCTATTATGGTCAGGCTATTTTTCCCAATCTCCCCGATAACCCCTTTGAAGAACCTGCTTTGGCCATCGAACACAAGAAGGTCGTCGCCCTTCTTACACCTTAGCACGGATATAATATAGTGGGCGCTATCGCCATCGAGGAAAAGCGAATCGCCCTTCAAGTCCATAAATTCAACGTATATATTGGGCATCGTCTATTAAGCTTCAGGCGTTGAACCACCTCTGCACGGCCTGCCGATTTCCGTATTCAGCCGCTTCACGCTACATGTATCTTGCCGCTTCACAAATAGCCCGACCGTTGCGCGAGCAATTTGGGACTTGCCTGCACACACAACGGGGAATAGGGGTTACTCGCCCGTAAACAGGTCTTTAAATTTTTCGGCAAAGCTCCTGTGGACTTCCTCGCCGTTTATTTTGGCAAACTCTTCGAGTAGCTCGCGCTGCCGTTGGGAAAGCTTTTTGGGGACGTCGATAAACACTTTCACGATCATGTCACCTTTCCCTCCCCCATTAACGCGCTGCACACCCTCGCCCTTTAGCCTGAAGAGTTCTCCGGATTGAGTTCCGGCGGGTATTCTTATCTTTTCCATTGCCTTAAGGGTAGGAACCTCGACCTCGCCGCCTAAGACGGCAGTGGTAAAGCCAATCGGCACTTCACACATTATCTGGGTACCTTCACGCTTGAAAAACGGGTGTTCCTTAACGTTTATGAAAACGAAAAGATCGCCAGGCGGCCCTCCTAATGTGCCAAGTTCGCCTTCGGCGGACATCCTGAGTTTCATGTTGTTATCCACGCCGGGGGGTATGTGGACTTTCACGTTTCGAGTTTTCTTTATCCTGCCGCTTCCACGACATTCCCTGCAAGGGTCCGAAATTACCGCGCCTGCCCCCTGGCACCTGCCACAGGTCTTGCTAACGGAGAAAAACCCCTGCTGAAAGCGCGTCTGGCCGGTTCCATTACAGGCGTTGCAAACAACCGGAGGCCTGCCGTCCTTGCTGCCCGTGCCACTGCACGTGGTACAGGTTTCGCGCCGCGGTACGCTGATAGTCTTTTCAGTGCCGAAGGCCGCCTCCTGAAGGGTAATCTCCATGTCGTACCTGAGGTCGGTACCCTTAGTGGGACGCTGCCGTCTCTGGCCTCCAAAGCCTCCGAATATATCGCCGAAAAAATCGTCGAATATGTCGGTAAAAGAGGAAGAGAAATTGCCGAAATCGACACCGGCCCCGTCCGCCGTACCAAACCGGTCGTAGTTGGACCTCTTATTAGCGTCGCTCAGGCACGAATAGGCCTCGTTTATCTCCTTGAATTTCTCTTCGGACTCTTTATTGTCCGGGTTTCGGTCCGGATGAAATTTTAATGCCAGTTGCCTGTAAGCTTTCTTTAATTCATCGGGAGATGCATCTCTTGCCACCCCCAGTATTGAGTAATAATCTTTCATCGTGGTTGCCATCTTCAATTGCCCTTGTTCTTATCTACGTCTTCGAACTCGGCCTCTACGACTTCCTCCTCGCCGCCGGTTTTAGACTGCCCGTGAGGTGCCCCGCCTTGCTCCGCTGAGGCTCCTTTGGCTGCCGCATCCTTGTAAATATGTTCGGCGAGCTTGTGGGAGGCGGTGGTGAGAATCTCTATGGACTTCTTAAGCTCCTGTGGATCGCTCGTAGTCTCCTTCAGTTCCTTGCATCTGCTGAGTGCCAACTCGATGTCGCCCTTTTCGGCGGACGAGAGCTTGTCACCGTAGTCTTTCAAAGATTTCTCCACCGAGTAGGTAAGCGTGTCGGCCTCATTTTTGGCCTCGGCGAGCTGCTTTTTCCTCTTGTCTTCGTCGGAGTGGCTTTCGGCGTCCCTGACCATCTTTTTGATCTCATCCTCAGAGAGGCCGCTGGTAGCGGTAATGCGTATGGACTGCTCCTTACCCGTGCCAAGATCCTTCGCCGAGACGTGGAGTATCCCGTTTGCGTCTATGTCGAAAGTGACCTCTACCTGGGGTATTCCGCGGGGTGCAGGCGGTATGCCGACAAGCTCGAAGTTGCCGAGGAGCTTGTTATCGGAGGCCATCTCCCTTTCTCCCTGAAACACTTTTATGGTAACCGCCGGCTGATTGTCGGAGGCCGTCGAAAAGATCTGGCTCTTCTTCGTCGGGATGGTAGTGTTTCTCTCTATGAGCTTCGTGAATATGCCGCCAAGAGTCTCTATTCCGAGCGACAGGGGGGTTACGTCTAACAGTAGGACTTCCCTTACGTCGCCCTTGAGAACCGCCCCCTGAATGGCTGCACCAACGGCCACAACCTCGTCCGGGTTAACGGTCTTGTTAGGCTCCTTGTCGAAGAAAGACTGGACGGTTTGGCTGACCTTCGGCGTCCTCGTAGAACCGCCTACGAGTAGTACCTCGTTGATGTCAGAAGTCGAGAGACCCGCGTCGCTCAGTGCCTGCTTGCAAGGCTCAACGGAATGCCTGATAAGGTCGTCAACGATTTGCTCGAACCTGGACCTGGTAAGCTTGATGAGCATGTGCTTTGGGCCCTGGGCGTCGGCTGTGATGAAGGGAAGATTAATGTCCGTCTCGGCGGCGCTGGATAGCTCTATCTTAGCCCTCTCCGCGCCTTCCTTCAGTCTCTGCAGTGCCATCTTGTCCTGTTTGAGGTCTATGCCCTGTTCCTTTTTGAACTCCTCGACGAGATAATCCATGATCCTGATGTCGAAATCGTCGCCACCGAGATACGTATCGCCGTTAGTTGACTTCACCTCGATTACACCCTCGCCAATTTCGAGGATGGATACGTCAAACGTGCCGCCGCCAAGGTCGTAAACCGCCACCTTCTCTTCCTTCTTCTTATCTATGCCGTAGGCTAAAGATGCTGCCGTGGGCTCGTTTATTATCCTTAAAACGTTGAGCCCGGCTATCTTGCCGGCGTCCTTTGTCGCCTGCCTCTGGCTGTCGTCAAAGTATGCTGGTACCGTTATGACGGCTTCGGTCACCGGCTCTCCCAAAAAGTCCTCCGCCGCCTGCTTGAGCTTCTGCAAAATCATGGCCGATATCTCCGGCGGGGAGTATTTTTTACCCCTGATCTCGACGTGGGCATCCCCGTTTGGAGCCTCCACGATCTTGTAAGGAAGTTTCTTTATAGCGTCCTGCACCTGTTTAGAGGAAAACTTCCTGCCCATCAGTCTCTTAACCGAATAGATGGTGTTTTCGGGGTTGGTGATAGCCTGTCTTTTTGCAATCTGTCCAACGAGGCGCTCGCCCTTGTCGGTAATCGCCACCACCGAGGGTGTGGTTCTGTTGCCTTCCTGGTTTGGTATCACAACCGTTTCGCCACCCTGCACAACCGATACGCACGAGTTGGTTGTTCCAAGGTCTATGCCTATTGCTTTAGCCATTAATTATCCTCCTTCGACTGCTTTTGTCATATTCAATTGCTTTCATTATAATTTATAAACCGCTTATTGAGCGTTTTCACCTTTTAGTGCGGCGTCTTCATCCTTTATGCTGGCATTTTCACCCTTAGTGCCTGAGTTTTCGCCTTTTTTGGAAACCATTACCATGGACGCTCTAACAAGCCTGTCTTTCAAAAGGTAACCTTTCCTCAACTCCTCTACCACCGTCCTTTTGTCGAGGTCGTCTCTGACGACCTCACCCATCGCCTCGTGATATTTCGGGTCGAAGGGTTTCCCTTTGGACTCTATCTCCTGAAGGCCTCTGCCGGCCAGTATTTTCTTAAGTTCCTTTAACGTGAGTTCAACCCCCTTGGCAAGATTTGTCGATTTTACGTCACACGCGTGGTTAAGCGCCGATTCCAGGTTATCGATAACCGGCAATAACTCCGTCACAAGCGACTCCGTGCCATACTTGATCAACTCGTCTTTCTCTTTCTGGACTCTTCTCTTATAATTTTCGAACTCGGCGATATGCCGCAAAAACCTGTCGTTGAGCTCGGCCAGGTCTTGCCTCAGCCTGTCGCTCTCACCCGCCTTTTCGGCAGCGGTTGCATCCGCTGCGCTCTCACGGGCCGCTTCGACGGTTGGCATAGCTTTATATTCTACCCCGGTGTCACCGACGGTAATGTCGACAACCCTCTTTTCATCTTCCATCAATAAAAGCCTCCTATCTGTTGTCCAGGTGCTTCGACATAAACTTAGCCGACGTGTCTACGATAGATATGGCACTTGCGTAATCCATTCGCTGTGGCCCTATAAGGCCAAAAACGCCAAAGGGCCTTCCCTTTTCGTAAAAAGTGGACGCCACCACGCTCAAAGCTTCGTTGTCTTTAAAAGCCTCCGAACCAATAAATACCTGAACACCTTCTATTTCCAATATATCGTCGAGGAGCCCCACGATTTTAACCTTATCCTCTACCGCCCTAGAAAGCTCCTTTATACGTTGTACGTCACAGAAGTCAGGCAGGTTAATCAACTCGCTCATGCCCGTTATGAAAACGTCGGCGTTGAAGGAAAAAATCGCATACTTGCAAAACTCCAGGGCTTTCGCCAGGAGATCGTCTCTCATCGCCCTCTCTTTGTACAGGTCTTCGGCAAGGGCATTGCGAATTTCTTTCAGCGTAACCCCGCCAAACTCGGAAGTGAGATAGGAAGATATGCGCGACAGATCCTGCTGGTTCAGTATCGCATAACTGCTGACTATCTTGTGCCTGACCACTCCCTCCTCCGTTAACAAGAGAATTACTATCATATTGTCTTTGTACCCGAACATCTCTATTTTTCTGAGTATGCTGTTTTCCATGGTCGTAGACAAGGCTACGCCCAGGTAATGGGAATAACCGGAAAAAGCCTTCGTAATGGAGTTAATCAACTCGTTCAGGTCATTTACGACGTCCAGGTTAAAGCTGTCCAGCAAAGATAACAAAGCCGCGTTGGACGCTATGCCTCCGCCTAAAAGTTCTTCGACGAATAACCTGTAGCCCTTGTCCGTAGGCACCCTGCCGCTGGATGTGTGGGGCTGTACGAGATAGCCCATCTCTTCCAGGTCGCTCATGACGTTCCTGATAGAAGCGGAGGACAAGCCGAAATCGTGTTTTTTGCTCAGGTAACGGGAACCTACCGGAAAACCCAGGTTTATGTAACTCTGGATTACGGCAAGGAGTATCTTCTTTTCCCTGTCGTCTATTCCGGCCATGTGTAACATTTCCTTTTTGAACATATATCACCGGTTTCCAATATTTTCTTTAACGGGTGTTTTCAACTTTTTACCCACTATCCGCTATTATTTGCTATTCTTTAGATTATTTTATATTAAACAATCGGATAATAACTATATTAATTTTAATTTAACATTTTTGATATCATGCTTCAAGCTATAACATCGGGCCATAACCCGATATAAACTACGTCGTGCCCTTCTTTGAGGGAAAGGCCAACCTCACCCTAGCCCCCTCTCCATAAATGGCGAGGGGGTAAAGAAACACCGTATCCGATCACCTCACTGGCGAAGAGATTTGTACCCCCTCTGCATATATGGAGAGGGGGTCGGGGGGTGAGGTATGCGCAGTCCGGATTTAGTACATTCCTTCCATACCGCCCATGCCGGGGTGTCCGCCGCCGCCGTGACCGAATTTATCATCCTTGTCCGGCAGTTCGGTAATCATTACTGAGGTCGTCAGCATCAGCGACGACACCGAAGCAGCGTTTTGCAGTGCGCATCTCGTCACCTTGGTCGGGTCTATGATACCCTCTTTCATCATGTCTACGAATTTTTCGCCCTGTGCGTCAAAACCATAGTTGACGTCTTTCGATTCCTTGATGCGCTCTATGATGGTGGCACTTTCCAGGCCCGTATTGAAGATTATCTGCTTGATGGGCTCATCGAGTACCTTCCTGATAATGTTTGCTCCAATCTTCAGGTCACCCGACAGGTCCAGCGCGTCGATTACCGATGAGCACCTGAGAAGGGCCACTCCGCCTCCGGGCACTATGCCCTCTTCCACGGCAGCCCTCGTAGCGTGCAGGGCATCCTCTACGCGTGCCTTCTTCTCTTTCATCTCGGTCTCGGTAGCGGCACCGACGTTGATTACGGCAACTCCGCCAACCAGCTTGGCAAGCCTTTCCTGGAGCTTCTCGCGATCGTAATCCGAGGTGGTCTCCTCGACCTGGGCCTTAATCTGCTTTACCCTGCCCTGAATCTTATCGGGAGCACCGGCACCCTCTACTATGGTGGTGTTGTCCTTATCTATGGTGATCTTCTTTGCGCGGCCCAAGTCCATGATCTTCACGTTTTCGAGCTTCATCCCGAGGTCTTCGGATATGACGGTGGCACCGGTAAGCACTGCTATATCTTCGAGCATCGCCTTCCTGCGCTCTCCAAAGCCCGGAGCCTTCACGCCGGAAACCTGGAGGGTACCCCTCAGCTTGTTGACTACCAGGGTGGCAAGAGCCTCGCCCTCGATGTCCTCGGCTATAATAAGCAGTGGCTTGCCCATCTTGGCAATCTGTTCGAGCAGTGGGATGAGATCCTTCATCGAGGATACCTTCTTGTCATGAAGGAGTATGAAGGCATCGTCCTGGACGCATTCCATCCTCTCGGCATCGGTAACGAAATAAGGCGAGATATATCCGCGGTCAAACTGCATACCCTCTACCACTTCAAGGGAGGTGGCCATGCTCTTGGCTTCCTCTACGGTGATGACGCCGTCCTTACCAACCTTGTCCATAGCGTCGGCGATGAGGTCGCCCACGGTGGAGTCATTGTTGGCGGAGATGGTGCCAACCTGCGCTATTTCCTTCTTGTCCTGAACGTTTTTGCTCATCTTCTTGAGGTTTTCGACAACGGCTTCAACGGCTCTTTCGATGCCCCTCTTCAGATCCATTGCGTTGGCGCCCGCTACTACGTTCTTAATGCCCTCTCTGTAAATGGCATGTGCTAAAACGGTAGCAGTCGTGGTGCCGTCGCCGGCAATGTCGGACGTCTTGGAGGCGACTTCCTTCAAAAGCTGGGCTCCCATGTTCTGGTACGGGTCTTTGAGCTCTATCTCTTTTGCCACGGTAACGCCGTCTTTCGTGATGGTCGGTGAGCCGAATTTCTTGTCTATTATAACGTTCCTCCCCTTGGGCCCAAGGGTAGCCTTTACGGCGTTTGTGAGGATCGTTATACCCTCTAAAATTTCCTTCCTAGCATTTTCATCAAAGGCTAATTGTTTTGCAGCCATTTAAAATCCTCCTTAAATTTTGGGTGAGGTTAATAACCTCGATTTCCACGGGCATAATTCTTTACAACTCGTTTACTCAGTAAGTTCACTCTGATATGAGCTATAATATGAAAGATTTTTCAACCTTAAAGGATCTGTAACCTTGCAGACTTTGCAACCTTTACGCTAAAACACCCAGAACGTCCTCTTCTTTAATGATAAGGTAGTCGGTGCCATCGATATTGACCTTCGAGCCGGAATACTTGTCAAAGAGCACGTCGTCGCCAACCTTCAGTTCCTTTACTTCGGAGCCTACGGCCTCGATCTTGCCCCTCTGAGGCTTCTCTTTTGCCGTGTCAGGTACGAAAAGACCGCCCGGCGTTTTCTCAAGTTCCTCTTTGTAGCTAACAAACACACGCTCTTTAAGTGGTTTAAACATCATCTTAATTCACTCCTTTTTTGTATTTATTTTAGTGCTGCTGCTGTTAGCACTCACCGCAGGCGAGTGCTAACAATACTGTAACATGATAGTTTTATATAAATCAAGCATTTTTTTTGGCATAAATCAAGCACTTTAGCGTGCGAATGGTTATTAAATTCACACGAAACCTTTTTAAACTACTACGAACATGGCAAATGAATTTCAATCCAGCGAAACTCGAGGGTTGCCGCACTCGCGGGCCGGAATCGTAACTTAGTCCCCTTATGCCGTCAACCGTATCCCGTTAGTTATCCTAACCCCTTTACCGTCAATCCCACTCCTCTTCGTCATTCCCGCTTGACCGGAATCGCCCTTGTCCCTGCCCTTGCCGTCATTGTCGCCCCCGTTCAAGCCGGGGGTAAACTTCGCACGAATCCAATCCTTGTATCTTGCCCTTGCCCGGAAGTAAGGAATGACGTAAATGTAAACCAAAATGATGGGTAAGAAGATAAGCCGATTATATATTGCCAATGTATATTTCTGTGAAATCCCAATGCCATAATTATTACTTCCGGGCTTTCTCCTTTTTCCACTTGCTTTACTAAGAGGAAGACTAAATGATAAAATCAAAAATGTCTTGGAGTAAGCGTCGGGTTATAAATCTTAACCGTATGGACAATAGAGAATGACAACCGGAAATGCCAATAAAAACTTTTCTCTGATATCTTTAACGGTGCGTCCTGTTTTTATGCTTATGTTAGTTCTTGCCGGGACTCAGGCGGCTCTTATAAAATACAATTTGACCAATCGCTTTTTTTCGACGATCATCTACTTGTTACTTGCATACTGCGTAATTACAATTTTAGATAAATATTTTTACAGTCGTATTATCGAAAACAAAGAAGTTCACATACCCAAGTTGTTTTATATCGTAGTTAAAGTCTTGATATATCTGGTAGTCGCCTTTACCATAGCAAAGGAACAATTTGGCATTGACGTAGTTCCTCTTTTAACGACCTCCGCAGTGTTGTCTTTTGTGCTAGGGCTAGCGCTACAGGAAACTCTTACGAATCTTTTTGCCGGGGTTGCCATCAGCCTTGAAAAAATGTACAAAGTCGGCGACTGGATAAGTATTAATAACATGGACGGCAAGGTCATCGAGATAAGCTGGCGCACGACAAAAATAGAAACGAGGCAGAAAAACTACCTAACGATTCCAAACAGCAAAATTTCCAGAGAGGTAGTACTTAATTACAATTTGCCAAGCAACGTTACAGGGCTATGGATATTTATAGACGTTGCATACGATTTGCCTCCTAACAAGGTAAAAGAGGTCATCCTGGAAAATCTGAGAAAGATGAAGGGTTTACATAAAGAACCTAAACCGAGCGTTCAACTCAGAGAGTTTAAAGACTCGGGTATTACGTATCTTGCCAGAGTGTGGATAGACGATTGGGGTAAAGAAAACGATATCTCCGACGAAATCAGGACAAATCTGTGGTATGCCTTCAAGCGAAACAATATTAGTTTCCCCTATCCGGTCAGAGATGTCTATATCCACGAGGTCAATAATACTCAGACGCATGATATAGTCGATGCACACTACTCATTCCTCGCCAATCTCGATATATTCAGAACTCAGGATGAGACGACGCTTAAAGAAATCAGCAAGGTGCTGATAAAAAAACACTATGGGAAGAACGAAACCCTGTTTTTGGAAGGAGACGTGGGTGAGTCTCTGTTTATTATTACCCACGGCAAAATTGCCATCATCAAAGATAACCAGAAAATAGCCGAACTTGGCAAGGAAGAGTTATTTGGCGAGATGTCGCTGCTTACAGGCAAGGAGAGAACCGCCACCGCAAAAGCTTTAAAAGATACCGATTGCCTGATTCTCAGCAAGGCTGATTTTAAGAACATAATCCTTGATAACGAGGAAATAATCGATAAAATCGCCAAGGTTATAGCCGAACGTGAAATGGAGACGAAAAAAATTCTATACGAGGCGCAGCAAAAAGCATTTGACGACCAACAGGTGAGCCAGGAAATAGAGGTGTCGAAAAACTACCTGAGTAACATTATCCGTAAATTCTTTAACGTTTGATACCATGTTGCGAAAATAATTAGTGACCGAACTTTCGCAATTGATTTTAAATGTTCGTAACTAACTGGACTTTTGCACATAGGAATAGCCAGTTTACCCATAAAATACGGGGGTAGAGCAGAGAAAAAATCACTATAACCACACAGGCGACACATCCCCTCCCCCGCCGTCATTCCGGGCAAGTCCCGGAATCTAGTCCTTTTTCCGTCCTTGTCCGTCTGCAAAGGGCAAGGGCAAGGACTGGATCCCCGCTTTCGCGAGGATGACAGAAAGGGCAAGAACAAGGACAAGAGCGATTCCGGGACTTACCCTCAAATTCTGATAGACTTACCATTTCCGGCATAATGGCTATTCCCTCTTTTTTTATCTCCCATACAAGCGGGTCCTCGTCAACAAAGTCCTCAGGCCTGAACGGAACAGGTTCTATCCTTGAGTCAATATCGCAGGATAGTTTCATCAGGCGCACCCCTTCTTCAAAACGGTCATCGGTAAATCCGGAGGATATGACTGCAATATCTATGTCACTCCATTCATTTGCCATGCCTTTGGCATAAGAGCCATAAAGGTATGCAGATTCTACATGGATGCCGGACATAGCTAGCTTATCAAGAAATACTCTTATTATTTCTATTACAGCAGGATTGATTTTATCCATTTATATACCTCCTCAACAGTTGCCAATTCCTTATTCGCAAACTCTTCGGTACACTTTTTTCTGAAAGTTCTCTTTTCATCGGGATACCTTGCCTCGAGATTAAAGCGAGAAATCCTTATAAGATTCTCTTTCATTTCCACAGTCAGGTTGATAACCGATATCTCTGCCAGCCTTTCAAGATTATGGATATAAGGGGGGTTGCTCTCCTTTTTTGCTACATAAACTGACTTTAAAATCTTTTCAACAGCAAGATGACCAAAAAACAGGGCAAATAATCACTTTTCTCAAAAAGATGCCATGCTACCTTCAGCGCATCTTCTGCTTCTTCTAACGAGAAATTTTTAACTTTCTGAATATCCATAATTTATCCTTTTTCCCGACTCTGGCATAGTCCTAAGAATTGTCTTCCCTTCTTTGATTAATTGTCCAATTCTCTCAGCAATTTCGCCAAAAGCGACATTGTCTGGACCAATTATCGGCTCACCGGGCAGATAAACATCTGTCTCGAACAACATCTCGATCAAGAACTTTTGCCTTTCCCCGCAGCTCAGGCAACCCGCCCTGGCATCGCTATTAATTGAGCCATCAAATAGGTGATTATCAGCATTTACCGGCGTCATATTTTCTTTCATAACCAGCGATATAAACGACAATTCCCGTGAACTCAGATCCACTGGTAATATTTTAACTCTTTTATATGTCGGAATGGAATGGATATCCTGTCCTTTAAATATAGCGCAACTTTCGTAGTAAGAAAACATGGATAGAGCAAGATGGAATAAGGGTTCAACGACCCAGGGTTTATTACGTCCTCCAGCCTGTCCATATTTACCTTCATCCTTTATTATACTCGAATTCTTCGTAGGAGGGTTTACAAGGAAAAAGTAACTGTTCAGGCAATGGTAAACGCATTTCAATCTCGCGAATGCGGCTGACGGCTCTGATTCCAGTCTCTTTTTCGTCATTCCGGCTTGTCCGGAATCTGTCCTTGTCCTTGCCTTTGCCATGTTTTGAGTAGTTACGATGGATTTTTGAATATTCTTTACTTTTCTGCAAAAAAAGACGAGTTTGTATCCTATCTGTAACCTCCCGTCTGATATACTAAAAGTCAATGTTGTGTAACACTTATTGTAGAAGCAAATGTAACACCCTAATATTTAAGGAATATTTATAAACAGGTGAACGATTACGAATTTGTGTTATGCAAAGGGATGGAATAATAACGTATCCTCATAATGGTAACTAACGTTGACGACGAGTGCTGACAAGGTAGTAAGGGACAACTTGTTGCATTTACATGATATTTTGAAGATATTGCCTGACTATAGGAGGCAACGGCACCATATTTATCCCATCCATCCTACAGTTCAGAGCAAAAGCAGAGGAGGAACCTATCTATGATCGGGTATATGGCACATTCTGCAAACAAATCAGGGAATTGGCATCGGCTATCTGAACATATAAGGAATGTTGCTCGTATTGCAGGCGAATTTGCCTCGATGACACGATTGGCAGATGAAGCGTATCTTGCTGGCATTATGCACGATTTCGGAAAGTATGGTGATGCTTTTCAATCGCGTTTGATTGGTGAAGAAAAAGGGATCGATCACTGATCACCCGGGGCGTGGGTGGCGTTAAAGGATTATCACGCGGTAGCTGCTGCTTTAGATTCACGGACATCATATAGGGTTGCAACAGGGGAATAAAGAAGCTCTACAATGGCTAAATCCGAAAACCCTCGCAAAAAATCACCCTCTAAAACTCAAACTGAGTGATGAAGATTATAATCGGCTTGAAAATAGATTGACCGACGATGGACTTTCTATCGACAAACCGAAAGATATGGTAATCGATGTAAAAAGTCTTTTTGGAAAACCTCTTACAGAAATGCTTGACGTTAGGATGCTCTTTTCATGTCTGACAGATGCCGACTTTTTGGATACTGAGGCCCACTTCGAAGGGAACATAAAGGGAAGTTTATATCGTGAGAGTGGGCCAGCATTGGACGTAAAGAAAGCCCTTCATTCGTTGGAGCATTACATGACAACGAATATATACGGCAAAAACGACGCAAACATAATTGTCCGTGATGCCAGAAATGCTCTTTGGGAAATGATTGTAAAATCGGCGACTATGGAATCGGGTCTCTTTACGTTGACGGCACCCACAGGCAGCGGTAAAACTTTGGCTATGCTTAAGTTTGCCCTTGAGCATGCGGCTGTAAACAATCTGAGACGGGTTGTACTTGTTGTGCCGTTCCTCTCGATTATCGAACAGACGGCGTTAATCTACCGGTCTGTATTTCAGGAATTTCCAGAACGCTATGTACTTGAGCATCACAGCCTTGCAGGCTTGGGAAACGAAAGCACAGAGAATGACTGCGAAAATGCCGGTGAACGAGCCCGGAGGTTACTCGCGGAAAACTGGGATGCGCCGATCATCATAACGACAAACGTGCAGTTGCTTGAATCGCTTTTTTCGAACCGTCCGTCGGCATGCCGCAAACTGCACAACCTGATGGGATCGATTATTATGTTCGACGAGGCGCAGACACTGCCGCAAGCACTCGCAGTACCTACCTTGGGAGCGCTGTCACATTTATCCAAAGCATATCATTGCTCGGTAGTCTTTGCCACGGCGACCCAACCGGCCTTCGACTCTCTGCACGATGCTGTAAAAGTGTTCGTTTCGGCAGGTTGGCAGCCGGTTGAAGCAGTACCCGATCATGCACGCCTTTATAATGCCCTGCGCCGCTATGAAGTGCAATGGCCCGCAGATGATGAGACAAAGGTAGAAAAAGCATCTTGATTTATTCGACGATTTACAGCATGAACAAGACAGGACAGGGATAAACGCCAAATGGATACGCAGGGCTCAGGGGCTTGCAGTTGGAATATTTCGTCCTAAGGTTGGTCATTCGGCATGGGAAGTGCTTATTCCGGCAAAGTTACGTTACGGGAAAGGCACATCTGGCGAATGGTATATCCTCGAAGACCGTAATAATAAATTGTATAACGATATTAAGGGACTACAACTGCCACAGGAAGCGCAATTTTTAATAGGATGATAAAAGGAGGAGATATGAATGGTCAATCACATACGATAGAAGTCTGGGGTGATTTTGCATGTTTCACCCGCCCCGAAATGAAGGTGGAGCGGTTCAGCTATCCGATAATCACACCGTCTGCTGCACGAGGCATATTCGATGCGATTTACTGGGACGGCATACGGGAACGTGAAAAAGGCTTTATACGCCCTTATTTTCACTGGCAGATCGAGCGTATTGAGATATTGGAATTACCACGCTATATCGCACTAAGGAGAAATGAGGTGAAAGACAATGTACCTTCGGAACGGACTATAAAGTCATGGATGGAAGGTCACGAACAACCTGAGCCGATTTGGGCCGACTGCGGAAAAGATGAGTTGGGAACCGACCAAAAAGGCCGTACACAACGGCAGACAATGGCGCTTAAGAAAGTTCGCTATCTTATTACAGCCCGAATTGTCCCGAAAAAGGCGTTCTCTCATGAACTAAAGAGCTTCGATAGCCAGTTCATCCGTCGGGTAAAACAAGGTAAGTGTTTCCAACAGCCATTCTTCGGTTGCAGCGAATTTCCGGCTTTTTTTGAATACGTGGAAACCACCGAAAATAAGTTAGCCAATCAAGTACAGTTTAACCAGCACATCGGCTGGATGCTCTATGACGTGTCTGATCTGAGAAAGGAAGTCGTTTCTGACGATAACAAACCTTTTATCTCCCTGTTTGACGCCTCAGTGGTAAACAATGTACTGAATGTGCCGCCGTTTGAAAGCGACAAAGTGCGAAAGCCGGAAAGGGGGATGATCTAATGCTGGACAGACTTGTGGAGTATGCTACGAAAGAGGGACTTGACCCTGAACCTGGTTTTACTGTGTCCTTCCGGCAGACGTGTGTAAAATAGAAAATATTTCGATGGACTAAGAAT
>JADFXJ010000129.1 GCA_015233615.1 Nitrospirota bacterium | reverse complement strand
TCTCTATCAATCAGAAAGTAGTACGTTGGATGATATTTATATAAAGCTTGTGCTACACTTTTTATGCTATAGGATGAACCAAGAGGTTTTACCTCTATCATCTCATCAAAAAGTTCTGTAATAATTTCGGGGTCTACAGATTCTTCACTCTCACCTTCCACAAATAAAACATGTTTATCACTGACTTCCTCCGGACGATTTCCTGTGTCAAAGTTAACCATGGTTTACCCCCGATGGAACCCCTATCAGAATTCTGCGGTCTTTATCGACTGACCCAAAAATATCTTCGGAATGTGTGGCTATAATATATTGATTGTCTGGTGCCAATGCGATTAGCTGTCTCACAAAAACTCTATGCCATCTGGCATTCAGGTGTAGTTCCGGCTCATCGATGAGTACTACGGCAGGTTTGTTTCTTGTCTGAAACCAAATCAGAAATAACGTGGCAATAATTTCCTTTTGTCCCGAGCTTAATCCATCAAACGTATATGATGGACTGCCATTAATGGGCTGGATACGGAAATCGACAGTGTTATCCGGGGAAGGGCGAAGTTTGTCTATTTCACCACCCGCATAGCGTTTCATAAGTTCATTTAGTTTATTGACAGCGCCTTCATATAATTCAGTATCCTGTACCTCAAATAGATTACCCCGGCTCATCAAAGCTTGCATTAATATAATCTTGAAAATGCTTACACGAATACTTTCTTCAAAACCCTTTTTTACTACCATCATGCCTAATTCCGGATTACCTTCCTGCACTTTCCGATAACTATGGAAATAAAGAAAAAATTTAGATAGCAAAGGATTTGGATTCATTCCTTTAATTACTGAAACAAAACGTTTATAGCTATCCATTTCATCTTCTTGGCCAAGTTGTTCCACAGTATCCATCGAAAGAAAGTCACCTTTAGTTTCTTCAATTGTTCCATAGGTCTTGACGGTTCCTTTTCTCGGGACAATCATATTCCACGTGGTTTTCAAACTTCCGGCAATAATATCTCCGTCTATCCTGGCACTTTCAGCGTCAGAGCGTATTATCATTTCAGGCATATCAAGAGAATACTGCTGATTGACTGATTCAAACGTATTGCTACTTCTACTTCTTTTTTTCAATCCAATTAGAAGTAATGCGCAACATTCCAGAACGGACGTTTTCCCCACCCCGTTGCGGCTCCCCATAACTATAACATCGGGATCATCAGCCATTCTGGGCATTGGAAATTCCAGCTCTATTTCATCGATACCCTTGTAATTGACGATATGCAGTCGTCTTATTTTTATGGCGCTAATATCTTTATTTTCCATTCATAACCTCCTGTTTTATACGGAGTTGTACGCTTACGAATAATACAAGTACATAGAGATGAGGAGGGGAAAGCCTTCCCCTCGCTTTGGCCGCAAAAAGCGCGGCCGCCGCTACCCCTTCTGCGGGGGTGCGCCCCCGCAACGCCCCCCAATGACCTCCACCGAAGCAATCAGCCTCGCGTTGCGGAGTCGAAGTCGAGTGCAGCTCCCGATACCTTTATTTTACCTTATAGCCGGATTGAATAATCGCCTTTTCAATCATGGCTCTGGAGGTATTCGTCTCGTCAATTTTTACCTTTGCCAGGCCGCTTTCCACTTCCGAGGATACTACCCCGTAGGTAGCGTCAATGGCTTTTTTCACTCTTGCTACGCAGTGGTTGCAACTCATACCCTCTATGTTTAAAGTTAGCTCTTCCATCGTCGTTAATAACCTCCTGCAATCGTTTTTGCATAATTTCCCGTCTAACCGTCAGACTGGTCAATCCTTGTGTTTACTTAATTATACCACAAATATCGTCCAGGCTGCTTATGGTAATGACCCCGGGCCTTTGGAGGGTATGCTTTTGATTAAGGATAAATACGGGTTCCGCACCGGCGGCTAAGGCCGCTTCCACGTCCGAATTCGAATCGCCTACCATGAAGGACTTCCGCAAATCAATTCCGTGAAGTGCCCCGGCTTTAAGGAGCATACCAGGCGATGGCTTCCGGCAGGCGCAGTTGTCGTCAGGGTGATGCGGGCAATATAGAAAATCGTCAAAACCACAGGTATCGATGAATATTTGGTTTATTTCTTTGGTGAAATCCTCCGAGACTATCCCTCTGGCAATACCTGACTGGTTGCTAATGCCGATGAGCAGAAACCCCCTGTCCCTTAGCTCTCTGAGGCGTTCGATATTCTTAAAAGGGCGGAAGTCTTCATGCTTGCTGAGGTAATTGGCATCGTGGCAAAGGGTGCCATCCCTGTCGAAGAAAACAGCCCTCTTGGTCGGCAATATGCCGCGGAGGCAAGCGTAAACTTCCTCCGGTGCGATGGCTTCCATGCACTGCATATGCTCTCTGGTTCCCTCTGCAAAGAGGCAGGTACGCTTAAAACAGGGCGAGCACGGCAGTGCCTTGTGGATGACGGAACTTAAAGAGCCCGTCTCCAAAAATCCCGTAAATTCCGGCGGGCCCGTCAGAGCCGGGCTCGTCGAGCCAAATATCGCCACAAGGGGAGTGCCAAGGGCGTAGGCTAGGTGCATCGGCCCGGAGTCGTTCGATATAAGGGCATCGCACTCGGACACGTACGAGCAAAGTTCGCGTACAGTCGTACGACCTGAGAGATTGAGGAAAGTATTGCCGGTAACGAGCGAAGAGGGTAGGGCTCTTTCTATTTCACCGGCTATGGCGGTTTCGTTAGGTGAGCCAAACACTACCGCGCTTCCTCCCATGTCCAGGATTATCCGTTTTATGACGCCGGTAAAATGCCGGGTAGGCCATCTTTTGGCGGAACCGTAAGCGGCTCCGGGATTTATGCCGATTACGGGTCGTGCGAGTGCGGATAAAGCCTCCCTGGCTAATAGCCGCTCACTAAGTGCCATGTAAACCCAGGGCTGCCTGCGAGGTGCCGCCAACCCCATATCTTTAAGCAGGTTGAGGTAATAGTCAACGTGATGACTGATTCGGTAATCGTCCGGCAAAGGAACCGCCTTCGTCAGCAAAAACCCCCTGCCGTCCCTGGAGTATCCAATCCTTTGGCCGATTCCCGACAAAAACGCCAGCAAGGCGGCATCGAATGCGTTTTGAAGAAGCACCGCCGACGTAAATTTTTCCTTTCTCAATAAAGAAGCCAGTCTGAATTTACCGGTAAAACCACGCATGGAGTCTTCGTACTCTATGAGGGAGCCCACGTTAGGGTCTTTTTCGAAAAGCGGCAACACCATGGAATTGGCAAGCAAAGAAACCCGGTGGTCCGCAAACGCACCCTTTAAGGCTCTTATGGCGGGCATAGTCATAACCGCGTCCCCCATCCAGTTGACTCCCCTGATCAACAGTTTTTTTATAGCCATAATACAACCATAATACAATTTTAACAATTCTTATGTTAAAATATCATGAGTATAATGAGGCTTTCTCTGGCAAGTAAAATACAGCTTGACAGGACTCTATTTAAATGTTATAATTCTTATATTAGAGTGGTTCTAAACTATTATCATAGGCGATAACTTCAAAATGGACAGATATTATGGATAAATACAAGGAAATAGGATTAAGGCTTACGCCGCAGCGTATGGCCATACTTAGTTTTTTAGACGGAAACAAGGAGCATCCCTCTGCTGAGGAAATCTACAGAGAGGTATCGAAACGGTTTCCACACATGTCCTTTGCTACCGTGTACAATAACCTCGAGGCCTTAAAGAGCAGGGGAGCGATACTGGAGCTCAACATAGATCCCGGCAGAAGACGTTACGACCCGGAGACTGGTTATCACCACCACCTGGTGTGTGAGAAGTGTAAGAAGATAATCGACATAAACGCGAATTTCGATCTGAACCTGACCGACGACCAGAAGGATGGTTTCCTGATTCACGGCAACAGGATCGAGTTTTACGGTTTGTGCATGGAGTGCAGGTCCGGTAATGGGGATCAAATGAAAAGTATTGGAAGTATTGAAAATATCGAATGAAAAGTATTGACCGGGAGGAATTGAGATGAATGGATTAATCGAAGGGATTGATTTGGATCCCACATATTCGAAAGGGGGTGTTTAAATGGGAGTTTTCAAGTGTGAGAAGTGTGGGGCTATCAAAGAAGGAAGGTGTACGCCTCAGAAGTGCCCCGGGTGCGGGGAAAAAGGCACTATGAAGAAAGAAGGATGACGAACGACTAAGGACAACAACTAAGAAGGAGGTATGCGTTATGTGCATGGATCATACTTTTAAGTGTGCCTGTGGTGCCAGCGAGGTGAGTATAAATTTCAAGAACGAGATACTGCCGCCGGAGACATTGGTAGCTCTTTATTGCCCAAAGTGTTCGAAAAACGTTGCCTTCGATTCGTCATCGATGGTTCAGGACAACGGCTGGATAATCGAGTACGACATGGAAGTGGCATCGCTTATGGCTAACAGTATGCCAGCCGAACACCTGAGAAATCTATCGCCGTCGGTAATTTTCGAGGAAGACTATTGCTCGTGGAGGGGCTTATATCCTGGAGATCACGTGGACAGCCTTAAGGAAAGGGAGGCCATACTCGCAATTGCCAAAGTAAACCCGAAAAAGTACCTGGAAGAGATAAAGAGCTGGGCGAACAAGAGGATGGAGCGTTTGAAGAGCGAGGGATGGAGAAAAGCCCATGAGCGAGTCGCGGTTTAAAGAAAAACCCCTGTGCAGCGTAAAAGTTCCCGTGCCAAGCCTTGAGGCTTGTCACTCCTGTGGATACGAAAACGAGGTCTGGAGTGACGAAGAAGAGCCGGTTTGCAGACAGTGCAATACCCTGTTAAAACAAAACGATACTCCTCCGAAGGGTAAGCCTGCCAATCAGGCTGATATTTAGGCCGATATTTAGGCCGATGTTTACGTAAGACCGATATTTACGTAGATTACTATTTACATAGGTTAATATTTATGTAAGTTAACATTTAAGCCGGTTGACATTTAAGTCGATTAATATTGTTGGCATTCAGTTTGGCTGACACTGGATAAATAGGAAAACATAATGAACGTAATAGAGATAAAACCAGATATTTTTTGGGTGGGAGCCGTCGATTGGGCGGTGAGGGATTTTCACGGTTATGTGACACCTGGCGGAACGACTTACAACAACTACCTTATAATCGACGAAGAGGTAACCCTCATAGACACCGTAAAACACGACTTTCTGGAAGTCGGCGTAAGTAACGTTAAAAGTCTCATAGACCCAGCCAGGATAAAGCACATAGTAATAAACCATATCGAGAACGACCACATGGGCGCCCTTGGAAGGATAATGGAAATTGTCCCTTTCGACGTAACCATTTATGCAACGAAGAATGGGAAGGCCGGGATGGCGCGTTTTTTCGATACAAGTAAATGGCATATCCAGGTCGTAAAAACCGGTGACGAATTAAAAATTGGCAAGTATACGCTCCTTTTCATCGAGAGCCCGATGATACACTGGCCGGACTCCATGATGACTTACGTTAAGGAGGCGAAACTCCTGTTATCCCAGGACGCTTTTGGACAGCACATGGCGACGACCGCCAGGTTTGACGACGAGTTCATCGACTGTGCCTCAATAACCGAGCTTGAGGATGCCACTATCGATTACTACGCAAATATACTGATGCCCTTTGGCAAGCTTATACAGACAAAGATAAACGAGATTAAGAAAATGGGCCTGGAAATCGACATGATTGCCCCGGACCATGGCATTATATGGAGGCGCAATCCCGTAAGAGCTTTCGAAATGTACCTGGATATGGCGGCTAACAAGGCAAGAGAACGCGTTGTCATAATTTACGATACCATGTGGCACTCTACCGAGCAAATGATCCTCCCCTTGATGCGTGGTATGAGGGACGAAGGCATGGATTGCAAGGTCATCAAGCTCAGGGCAACCCCCATGAGCGTGGCGATAAAGGAATTCTGGAAGGCGCGGGCCTGCCTGATAGGCTCACCAACGCTGAACAACGAGGTTTTTCCTTCCATTGCCGAGTTTATCGTCCACTTGAGGGGACTGCGGCCAAAAGATCGGTTAATGGGAGCCTTCGGCAGTTACGGATGGGGCGGCGGAGCCGTCAAGTGGTTATATGAAAAATTTAAAGGCATGAAGTTGCCGGTTATAGAGCCGGGCATTCAGGTCCAATACATGCCGTCTGTGGAGGATAACGAGAATTGCTACGAGTTTGGCCGGAATTTTGCCAAAGAAGTCAGGAAGTATAATAAGAGTTTTTTAGAAGCCGGAGCTTCATCTCTATAAAATATAAAAATATTATATAAGGAGGCACTTGCATGTACAGATGCACGGTATGCGGTTGGGTCTATGACGAATCAAAGGAGGGGACGCCATTTAACGAGCTTCCGGACGATTATACCTGTCCGGTGTGCAACGCACCAAAGGAAGCATTTGAGGCCGTATAGCACACTCTCTTCAAGGGGGTGCATTCTTTCGAAGGATTCCTTCGAAAAATAAATGAATGAATGAATCAGGGGGTAGTGAAAATGTCAGAAAAGGGGTTTTTCTGCGGAATGAACGTGCCTGCGGATCCAGCCAACATGACGGATTCGGAAAAGAAGCACATGCCGGTAATCGACTGTCCGGATTCGGTAAAGGCCGGAGAGCCTTTTCAGGTAAAGATTAAAGTTGGCGCGATACCTCACGTTATGGAAGAGGGTCACCACATCCAGTGGATAGACGTGTACGTGGGGCAGAATTTCTTTGTGCGGGTGGATCTCACTCCGGTCTTTACAAAGCCCGACGTATCGGTTACACTAGTTAAAGGTAGTGGTAAGCACGGCAACGCTACGATCAGAGTGATTGAAAGATGCAATCTTCATGGGCAGTGGGAAGCGACGAAAGAGATAACCGTAACGGAATAATTGCCAAATCGGCCAGTGGTATTAACATTACATCCGGATATAGATCCGGACTTATGAATGAGCGAAGTAGTGAACTTCGGGCGGGTGGCAAGACCCGTCAACTAATACCAATTTGCATTCAAAAGAGTAACAAGGCGGCAAGGAGAAAGCGACGCATGCATACTGTTAGGTACGACGAGAGCCTTCGACAAAGCCAACGAAGTTAATCGAATGAATTCAATTTGGTATAATACTGATAAGAGGAGGCTATATATATGTGTGAAGAAGATGTGACTTTGGAAGACGTTTGCTGTGGGCTAAAGGTAGGCCAGAAAGTACCGGATTTCAAGATAGATATTTACGATTCTGCTAATAAGGCGTTTGGCGAGATTTCTCTGGAACAACTCAAGAAGGATGGCAAGTGGACAATCATAGTTTTTTACCCGGCCGATTTTACCTTCGTGTGTGCTACGGAGTTCGAGGCTATCGCCGAGAGGTACGAGGAGTTTAAGAAGCTTGGCGCCGAGGTGATTACCATAAGCACGGATACAAAGTTCGTTCACCTTGCCTGGCAGAGAGACGAAAAGTCTTTGGCCAAAGTGGCCTATCCTATGGGTGCAGACCCGACGGGGTCCATATCCAGGCTCTTTGGCGTTTATAACGAGTGCTCCGGCCTGGATCTGAGGGGAACTTTCGTAATCAACCCCGACGGCCTGCTCCTGAACTCGGAGGTGAATTTCTACAATTTAGGAAGGAATTTCGACGAGGTTTTGAGAAAGCTGAAGGCAAACCTCTACCTGGCGGGACATGACTCGGAGGCTTGCCCGGCTAAATGGCAGAAGGAAGGCGATACGACTCTGAAACCGGGCGCAGATCTCGTGGGTAAGGTTTTCGAGGCTACCCATTAATAAGTCGTAAAGGTTTACGAATACTATGAATTAAAATGTAACTCTTAAGGCAACCCCCAAAGATAATATGGGGGTTGCCTTAAGTTTAACCGTCCAGTAAAGACGATGATTTGGCAAGCGGTGATTTAGTCGATGATGATTAGGTGAGCGATGATTCAACCAGCGACGGTTTGGTTGATCGAGTCTTAGCCAACGACGGTTTGGCCGATGGCGGTTTGGAATAAGGAGGGTTAATTAAGATGAAAGTTGCCGCATTTCTGGGGAGTCCGCGTGTAGGGGGCAATAGCGAGATACTCCTCAAAGAGGCCATCAGAGCCGTCGAAGATGCCGGCCACAAGGTAACGCTCATGCGCCCACACGCAATGGACATCTCGCCTTGCAACAACTGTGGAGGGTGCGAGGAAACGGGAAAGTGTGTTATCGAAGATGACATGGGCCTCGTTTACGAAGCAATATACGAAAGCGACAGGTTTATAGTAGCGTCGCCTATATTTTTTTTCGGCTTACCCTCCCAGATCAAGGCTCTCATAGATCGTTGCCAGGCGATATGGTGTGAAAAGTACCTGCTGAAACGCCCAATACCGGCAGCAGTCTACGGTCGTAAAGGCCTCCTGGTAATGGTTGGGGGAATGAAAAAGGAAGAAGGTTTTAGAAGCGGCGAGGCTACCGCAAAAGCATTTTTCCGGACCATTGGAGTACCGACACATGAAACTCTGTATTTCGACGGGGTTGATGCAAAAGGTGCTATAAGAGACCATCCCACCGCTTTGCACAACGTGTACGAGGCGGCAAAAAGACTGGTGGCTATATAATTGACGTTATACAAATGTAAGGTTTAAGATGGAAGAAGAAAACAAAATAGTTTTGTTTGCTCTAAGCACGTGTTCGGCTTGCAGGAAGACTAAGGAGCTTCTAAACAAAAACGGTATTAAATATCTCCTGGTCGAGCTTGACGTCATAGACGTGGACTCTAAGAACAAGCTCATGGAAGAGGTCAGGCGTTTTAACCCGCGGGAAACCTTTCCCACCCTCGTCGTTGGCGGAGGCAAGCAGATCGTCGTGGGCTTTAACGAAGAGGCTTTAAAGAACGCCTTTGGCCTGGCGTAAACCTAAGCGTTAATGCAAGCTGGCACGGAGTTGGAAACCCTGGCTGAAATGGGTTAATCGCAGTTGAAAGAATGAAGGAGGGATATGTATGAAATTACCGCCCAGATTCGAAAAACTAAGGGAAAAGCACGGGTCTTTTATCGCAGCCGTCGAAGAGCTTGGCCGCGTGGTAAAAAATGAAGGGCCTCTTGACGAAAAAACATCTCTCCTCATTCAATTGAGCGCAGCCGCGACTGCCCGTTCGGAGGGTTCCGTTCACAGCCACACGAGAAGGGCCATGCAGGCCGGGGCTACGTATGAGGAGATTTCCCACGCCATAATATTGCTTACAAGTATAATAGGTTTCCCGCAGGTGGCGGCGGCGATGAGTTGGGTGGACGACGTTATAGAGGGGAAATACTGAGGATTGGCGTTTCCGGCTCCCCACTACATTCAGTTTTATCCAACGTTGCGTTGTAATGAGAATTGTTATTTTTGCTTTAATCGCGGATTGTCGCTTACCGGGGACGTAACGCCTGACGATTACCTGCTGTTCCTTGAAAAGGCCGTCTCCTGTGGAGTAAGCACCATAGATCTCCTCGGTGGAGAGCCCACGTGCCATCGGCATATCTTAGAGATGGTGGACGCCATATACTTTAGCGGTCTGACGACAACTATGAGCACTAACGGGTCGAATTTGGCCGTCCTCTGCGATATTGCCCGAAAATATGGTGAAGACGGTATAAAAAACGGCGAGGATGGGATAAATATCGGTAAGGATAAGGCAAAAAACGGTGAAGGCAGGATAAAAATAGGCGTTTCCCTAAACGGACGAGCATCCGCCGGGCTTGACGGCTTTATTACCACTCATAAGCCATACGTGAAAAACGTTTATACCAAAAGGGCTACCATTCCCAATGACAGCCAGAAATACCTTGATGTGCCGGGGTTAAAATATTTCGTCATATTTATGGATGCCTTATCGACGGAGTCTCTGGCGCACTGTGCACCTTTTTATAGTTATTACGAGGCCGTCGGCTTATTAAAAAGACAACACCCGTCGGTGGACTACGTTTATTGTTCCGGCTTTATTCCGGATACCGCGGCATACCCGATTCTTGAGTGCGTGAGGTGTCCGGCAGGGACGACGAAACTTGCCGTCCTTGCGGACGGCTCGGCCTATCCGTGCAATCTTCTCTTTAAATTCGATGAATTCCGCCTTGGCAACGTCTTTTCCGACCCATTCGAAAAGTTATGGGGAAGCCGCGTGCTGGATTTTTTCAGAACGTTTTCCGGAAACGTATGCACTTGTGGAGAGTGTAATCTTTCGGACCGCTGCCATGGTGGATGTCCCGCCGTAAGTTACGCACTGTACAACCGGCTTGACTTGCCCGACCCCCGGTGTAACGTTATATCGATATGAAGCGGGTAGTAATAACCGGTATCGGAGCACTATCGCCCATTGGCAATACCTTTGAGGAGTGCTGGGAAAACCTCCTGGCAGGTAAAAACGGAGTTTCCGTGATCGAGCGAACCGGCGGCGTCTCCATTGCAGGCAAGCTGACCGGTTTTAATCCCCGCATGTACGTTGACGTTAAAGACGAACTTCGCCTTGACCCTTTCGCGGTATACGCCTTTGCTGCGGCAAAAATGGCCGTGGAGGACGCCGGCGCCTCCGTGGAAGATTTCGCCGTGGTAATCGGTACAAGCAGAGGCGGAATATCAAGACTTAACGAGGCGATGAAAAAGCTCTACGGTTATAACGATGCTTCCGGCCGACGAAAGGTGTCCGGCTTCCTGATGGCGGGAACGACGTCGGGCATGGCCGCCTCTTACATATCACGGCGCTTCCGGACGAAAGGCTATTGTACGGGAATTTCTACTGCATGTGCCTCCGGAGCAAGTGCCGTTGGCGAGGCCTTCCGTTTGATCAAACACGGAATCGCAGCAGGTGCCATAGCGGGAGGAGCCGAGGCGCCCGTCTGCGAAGTCTGTATTCTTGGCTATGATGCCTGCAGGGCCCTTTCCCGAAGCGGTAGCCTTACTGCCAGTTGTCCCTTTGACGAGCGGCGAAACGGCTTTGTCCTGTCGGAGGGTTCGGCGGTGCTGGTGCTGGAAGAGTACGAAACTGCTTTGATCAGGGGGGCCGCAGTCTACGCCGAGGTGGCAGGTTACGGCAACTCCTCCGACGCCTTCGACATGGTAAAACCGTCTTCCCGAGGCCCGGCCGGGGCCATGTCGGATGCACTGAAAGAGGCACACCTCGTACCCTCGGACGTCGGCTTCATTAACGCCCATGGAACCTCTACGCGGTTAGGGGACCTGGCCGAGGCCGGGGCCATAAAGATGCTGTTTGGCGGACTCGACGTGCCGGTTACCGCCAACAAGTCTATGACCGGCCACATGCTTTCCTCATCCGGTGCTTTCGAGATAGCCTCTACAGCCATGTCTTTAAAGGAAGGGATAGTACCTGCCACCATCAACCTGACGGACGTTGACCCAAGTTGCGGCATTAACGTGGTACGGAGTGCGATACAAGACAATTTTACCTCCGCAATTTCGAACTCTTTCGGTTTTGGAGGAGTTAACGTGTGCGTGGCTTTAAAGAGACTGGAAACTTCCCGTAGTAAG
>JADFXJ010000128.1 GCA_015233615.1 Nitrospirota bacterium | reverse complement strand
CGAACTATCTTAATCGTGAATCGGGTTTGTCCAATTCACGCTGAACCAAGACAACCGATATTTCCCATGAGAGCACGTACAGCGCCTTATTATAACAGAAAAGCATCGATAAACTGTGTCTCGGAAACGTTTTCCACTCTTTAAAGCAGGATATTTCTACTTTGCCTTGACACACCAATATTTTCTACTTGACAGACAAGTCTGTACTGTAGTATTATTATACTCATCATGCACGGACAGTCTGATAAAAGATCATCGAACTACAGTGAAGCACGGCAGAAAATCATCGATAGGGCACTCGATCTGTTCTACCGTCAGGGATACCTTGCAACAGGTATAAATCAGATAATTGCCGAAGCCGGTGTTTCCAAGAACACTTTCTACTACTATTTCCCGTCTAAGGAAGACCTCTGCCTCGCTTACCTTCACGAACGCCACAAGTTATGGATGAGTTGGCTCAATGAAAAAATCGATTCTTATGGCAGTCCCTTCGAGCGTCTTATGGGCGTATTTGATTTTCTCAAATCATGGCTGGAAAAATGTGATTTCAGGGGATGTGCATTTTTAAACATATCGTCGGAGGTACCCGATATTAACCATATAATCAGACAGGAGGTAATTATCCACAAGAATGAGCTGAGGAATGTGCTTAAATCTTTAGTCGAAGCGTTAAGAACATCCGAGATAAAGTACGCAGGGATAAATGCCGGTTTTCTGGCCGATGCTCTGTATATTATTTTCGAAGGTTTAATCAGCGCATGCCAGAATTACGGAGATTCGTCCATCATAGATTCGGGGCGCAGGAATTTCTTACAACTCCTTGAAAAGGCGGAATAATTTTTACGAATTAACAGTACAGACTGGTTTGTATTATTAACATTATATTTGTTATGTTTGGAAGTTGGAATAATTAGAAGTCGGAATAAATTTTGGTATAAAGTTTGGAATAAATTTCGTACCGTTAAATTGCATCTTTGAAGCAATTTAGCGGTAACACCACTATTAAAATAATTTAAAGGAGAAATGAAACATGGCAAAGAGACTGGGCATTTATGTTTTTCACGGAGCCGAGGTTATCGATTGGGCGGGACCATTAGGGGTCTTCGCGGTAGCAAGGAGGATAGACCCTGAACTGGATGCTTTTCTTATCGGGGATTCACTTACTCCGATTATGGCAACCGGCAATTTATCCGTGAACCCCAGATACTGTTTAGATCAAAAGCCCGACATGGACGCTTTTTTAATTCCCGGTGGTATAGGCACAAGGGCTGAAATGCACAACGGACGACTCATCGAATTTGTGAAAGCGCTGCCTGAAAAGACCATGCTGGTAAGTGTCTGTACAGGTTCATGGGTATATGGCGTGGCCGGATTGCTGGATGGGCTCAGAGCGACGAATCGTAAAAACGGCGACCCAAGCGAAAAGATTATCCCTATAGATCGACTCGCGGAAATCGCACCAAAAGCTATAATCGACAGACATCGTATCGTTGACAGCGGCAGGATTGTAAGTGCAGGGGGGATCAGTTCGGGCCTTGAAATGGGTTTTTATCTCCTGAAGCGTTTTGGATATGACGACAAATTCGTCGATAACGTTGCATATATAATGGAGTACGAAAAGCAGTGGAATCTTATGAAAGATGATTATATAGTGAATTAATTTACAAATAACAATAACCCGTTATTTTCCTAGAAACGGCAGTTGATTAAGTTTTCACGTGAACTGCCGTTTTTAGGTTTAAATGATTTGTATCATCTTCTACAATATTACTTAACGAACCTGATGCACATGGGCACCCTGTATCTCTCTCCCCTCGATGCTTTTATAGAGGCCTTGATCATTACGGATAGCTCGAATATCGCCAGGGGTACCGCTATAAGTATGCCCACCAGTACAAACATGAGAACTACCGTGCATATCCAGTAAATAGTCATCGATAACTGGAAGTTAAGCGATTCTCTGGCGTTGTAAGCGACGAACTCCGATTCCTTGCCCTTAGTGATGAGTATGATAAGCGGTATGAGTACGTGCCCTATGACCATGATGGTACCGGCTAGCGGAGCCAGGTGGCAGATAACTGAAAGCACCGTCTCGTCGGACGTGGGCTTGCCGACCATCCTGCCTTCTGCATACCTTCCCCATCCAGGCCTTCCCTCGCCCGTCATGCCTGCTACATTGCCGTAATTGCCGTATGCCTGAGCCTCTCCCTGAAGTTGCGCTCCCTCCGCCGGGTTCACCGGACACACTGCATAGAGGGTTTCGGCGGCACGGGTTATCCCTATAATGAGAATTATGAGGCCGGTTACGAATATTATGGGGCCGGCCATTGTCATAATCACTCCTAAGGCGATAAACGATTCGAACTGCGGCAGGTTGTTGTGTACTCTTAATATTACGTTGGAAGCCACTGCGCCGTACTCGACGTCGGGGCTTACACGTATAGATATTCTTATTATCCCCGGTTTTGGCACCTTAAAGATAGAAAAACTCTTTTTTACCGTCAGTGTGGCGTGGGTATTTTCCACGATTACCTTATCGGTGGCCTTCATTCCCCTGTTCCATTCTATGGGCCTGTCTTCGTGGGCCAGCATGTTACCTTTTTCGTCGATTATTTTGTATGAGACGCCGAACTTATACCGGGGTGTGGAGATTTCGCCTTCCCTGCCCTTTTCGGCTTTTGTCGGTTTAGTGGAGACGTCCATGGAGATGGCAATTCGTGAAGGCCTGTCGGGAATCAACTGAATAGGGTCGGTGGTTGTCTCGTTGCCGGGGGGGATGTGTATCGATTTGACGGATTTCTGGTCGAGATAGTGTACGATGGTATAAGCAAGCACACCGAGGCCGGCAATACCCGTCAATATTCCGGCGACAATTAAGGCTATTCCAATTCTACGCATGTTAGACTAATTGTAATCTATTTCGTATGATTCGGTAAAGGAAAAGGATTTACAATCGAAAAGTCCCTTGTCGCTAAGTTTTAGTTCGGGTATAACGAGCAGCGCCATGAAAGATAAGGTCATAAGCGGGGCCCTTAGCGGTGAGCCCAGGGTTCTCGCCATCTTTTCCATACCTGCGTATTTTTGGGCCACGACGAAGCCGTCGTCATTTGACATGAGACCGGCCACCGGTAAAGGCAAAACCTCTTCATTTGAGCCGTCCACTATGGCGATGCCTCCTTTGTTGGCAATACACAGGTTTACTGCGCGGCATATTTGTTCGTCGCTTACGCCCGTGGCCAGGATATTATGCGAGTCGTGGGCAATGCTGGCCGCTATGGCTCCGCGCTTCAGTCCGATCCCTTTTATGAAGGCCACCGCCGGCGGGGCGTCCGCGTAGCGGTTGACTACGGTCAGCTTCAGAACGTCCGCCAAAATGTCGCTTACGAGATTGCCCTCCGTGACTGCGGGGCAGTGGTGGTAAATACCCGTCAGGAGTTGCCCGTCCCCGGCCAATATCACCTTTAGCCTGCCTTTTTTGGCGGGAAACCGAAATTCCTCCGGTGATTTTAGCGCGGCGTAAAACCCGTTTACCACGGCCCATTTGCCATGGGGTATGAGGGTGCTGCCTTGTTCGGCAATCACCTCGCCCATTACGACGGTCTTAAGGACGTTGAAGCTATCGAGCGAGTCGACTACCACGAAGTCCGCCGAATCGCCGGGGCGCAGGAGCCCCACGTCGAGGCCGTAGTGGAGCACGGGGTTGACGGATGCCGCTCTCAGCACGTCCATCTTGTCGTAGCCAAGTGCGAAGGCTTTTTTGACCATCCCGTCGATGTGGCGCGCCACGAGCTCGTCGGGATGCAAATCGTCCGAGCAAAACATAACCATGCGGGGAAAAACCTTCAGCAATGGTATAAGAGTGTCAAAATTCCTTGCGGCGGAGCCCTCGCGGATAAGAATCTTCATGCCGAGCTTCACCTTTTCGACGGCTTCCTCGTAATCGACGGTTTCATGGTCTGTGGTTATGCCACGGCTTACGTACTTTGCGAGGTTGGCACCCCTTAGTCCCGGAGCGTGGCCGTCGATGGGTTTGCCCCGACTTTGGGCTGCCTCTATTTTGGCCATTACGGAGGGCTCCCCCTCTATGGCTCCCGGGAAGTTCATCATCTCGCTGAGATATTTTACCTCTTTTAGCTTCAGCAGGGCCTCCACTTCCTCCGGCCCAAGCGAAGCCCCGTTGGTCTCAAAAGGGGTAGCCGGTACGCAGGAAGGTGCGCCAAAGTAGAACTTGAAGGGCACAGATCTTCCGTTTTCTATCATATACCTTACCCCGTCCACGCCCATCACGTTTGCTATCTCGTGCGGGTCGGATACGGTGGCCACGGTGCCGTGAATGCTCGCTAAGCGGGCGAACTCCGACGGCACAAGCATGGAACTCTCCACGTGTACATGCGCGTCTACAAGTCCCGGTATAATGGTCGTGCCGGTCGCATTATACGGGGTTGTATCATAATGGCCGCCACCCCGGGTTATACTAAATATCCTGCCGTTTCGTACCTCGATTGTACCGGAGTAAATTACGTTGTCGAACAGATCCACAATGTTGCCCGAAAAAGTGTTTTCCGACATAGTATTTACTGAGATAGTGCTTCCTGAGATACTGTTTTCCAGGATGGTTTTAGCCTCCATTGGCAGAATCCTCATTTTTTATCGTTGCTTTTTGTGGCGATTTTTTATTGGAAGTCGCCGTTACGATTCCCTTGCTTGCATTTTTTTCATTTCCCGGCCCGGCGAGATCCTTTCTCAACTTCAGCAGGTGGGCCTCTACGTTTTCCCTGTTTACGAAAACGCCGAAGTTTTCGGGGAGACGGATGTTTTTATCGTCGAACAGCCTGGCGAAAATTGCCCTTCCCAGCTCTGATCTCATGTGGTCGGAGTCCCAGTAGTAGTTGACGTTGGTGGTTATGGAGTTACGCCCGGAGAAGTCGTAATAGCCGGTTACCTGTGCCATGGCTCTTAACAGTGCCTCATACGTAGTCCCCAGGCCGCATCGATAGATAAGCTCGAAGTGCGATACGTAAACCGGAGATACGTAGAGTCTGAGGTCTATGCCTTCTCTGCGGCACAGTTCAACAATCTTTACGAAATAACCGAAGTTGGCTTTCAGGGAATCAGGGTTCCTGAAAGACTCCTCGCCGTAAAGGTCGTTTGTGGTGCGGAAGAACTCTAACCGATCCGCTATCTTACCCCTGACGAATGAGACGCCCTTTCGTGAGAGCTCGTTCTTATACGTATCCCAGGTCATGGTACCGCTGTACATGTCGAAATGGGGAGACGTATTCGAAATGCTGTCCCTGATCGTCTGAACGCTTTTGTCCGCGGCATCGTAGCAAAGGGCGCAGTCCAGGAAATCTTTAACGTAAAACCGGTGTCTGAGCCTTTCGAGCTCCGTTCGTACCTGAATGTTTTTTCCCAGGTCGTTACGCACCGGATTAAACGTGAAAAGATCGATACCAAGCACCACCGTACCGAGCTTATGACGGGAAGCAATATATTCGAGGTATTCATAGAGTTCCCTTATGCACGTTCCACTAAGTGCCAGGTTGTAAGTGCTTCCCTTTACGTAGCGATTCATGGCCTTCGGCTCGAAGCTCAGTACCCTGGAACTGCCCATTATCAGGTTTTCGGGCATGAACCTCCTGACGCAGTAAAATTTCGTCATCCTCTCCGACTGGACACGGTTTTTTGTGCCGTTGAACCCCTTCAGGTCGATTATACCCCATATGCCGTAGGGATCCACGATTACGTTGAAAGCGGCGATAAGGGCCAGAATTGCCGCCGTGGTAGCGAAAAAATGTTTCAGGAACCTTTTGTAATCTTCCATATTTATAGTAATGTCATTCCTGCGAAAGCAGGAATCCACTTCCTTATGTAATCTAACGTATCATCTTCCTAAAAGTTGTAATAAATGAATTGGGTGGCGCCGTTGAGGTGCAGTATGGCAACGGACGCCGTAATAGCCAAGTAAACGAGGTACCGGGGAGCGGGTCTCATTTGGTTGGCCAGCTCAGTGGAGTTTTTGTAAAGTACCGCTAAAAGGAGGCATAATGCGATGGTGTGTATGTGATTTTTGGCTATTGCGGTGTTAAGCAACCTGACTACGCTTGCGGACTTTTCCAAAAGCTCGGTTGCCTGGCTGATTTTGCCCCATAGTGGCGATACTCCGTTTAAGCCTGCCATGGCCTTTAGCACTTCAAGGGCTTCCGCAGTGGTTTTGGCCCTAAAAACTACCCAGGAGGCGTTGATGAAGTTAAAAGTGATAATCCAGGCCAGAGCGGTGTGCATCGAAAGTCCAAGCTTTTTCCATGTCCTGTGTATGACCATGGCGCTGCCGTGGAGGGCTCCCCACAGGACGAACGTCCAGCCGGCACCGTGCCACAGGCCTCCGAGGAGAAACGTAGCCATGAGGTTAAGCGCCGTCCTCGCTGACGTTGACCTGCTGCCGCCAAGCGGGATATAGACGTAGTCTCTGAGAAACCGGCTTAACGTTATGTGCCAGCGTCTCCAGAAATCCTGTATGTCGGTGGCCTTGTAGGGGCTGTCGAAGTTAATTGGCAGCCGTATGTTAAACATCAGGGAAGCGCCTATGGCCATGTCCGTGTACCCGGAAAAGTCGAAGTACAGCTGCAGCGTGTAACTCAGGGAACTCTGCCATGCACCGAAGAGGTCGAGGGCCGCGGTATTGGCAAACCCGTGGTTGGCCCATACCGCCAGAGTGTCCGCTATCACGGCCTTCTTGAAAAGCCCGGCGAAGAATAAGAAAAGCCCTCTTGACAGGTTTTCGTAGTCGACTGACCCGTTTCTGCGACTGGAAAACTGTGGCATCATTTCTCCGTGATGGATTATGGGGCCAGCCAGGAGGTGGGGGAAAAAAGTGACGAAGAGGGAATAATTTACAAACCCGTACTCTCCGGCCTTGCCCCTGTACACGTCTACAAGATAAGCTATCTGGGTAAAGGTAAAAAAACTGATCCCCAGTGGCAAGATTACACCGGTGTGCAGGGCACTCAGGTCCAAAATACCGGTTACGCCCGAAATACCGCTTACGTTCAAAATGCCGTTTAAGTTGGCAATGAAAAAATTGGCGTACTTAAAGTAAGCCAGAAGGAGCAGGTTTCCAGCTATGCCTGCCACGAGCAGACTCTTTTGGCCGGAGTATTTATCGGGCAGGCTACCGGGATTTTTATTGGGTAGGTTACCGGGGAGTTTTCCGGGGCGCTTAACGATGAGCTTACCGATGGCGTAATTAAAGGCGATGCTTCCAACCATGAGGGGTACGTAGCGGTAATCCCACCAACCGTAAAAAACCAGTGACGCCACGGTGAGCCACGCGTTGGGAGAGACCCGGCAGCAGTTGGTGCCGGTTGAATTACCCACCGGATTATCCACCGAATCATCTACAGAATTGCCTGCGTTTGCCACACTGCTGCGCTTTGCGAGGAAAAAGTAAACACACAGCGTCAATGGAAGGAAAAAAAAGATAAATACGTATGAATTAAATAACATTAATAACCGGTAAATGTAACATTAATAAGCGGTAACGGCAATAAATAGCAGCGGCAGCATAAAATTCCATCGGCTTGCCATCGGTAACCACGAAAAGGACTCTGGTAATCAATTCCTCTGCTTTGCCTTCTCCCGGATGTCTATATGTTTCGCCCGTAGGTTTGTCTGTAGGTTTCGCTTGCAGGTTCTGACTATTCCGGGATGCCAGCGATAACCGAAGCAATCCTTTTGGTGTCGAACGTAAAAAGGGAGTTAAAGGAATCGCTTCCCTTTGCTAAAATGGCGCTTTTGATGGAGTTTGCAGATCTGGTCGCATCCTCCGGTGTTTTTAACGTAGTAGTCATGCTTATATTCCTGGCGTTGCCGATGCTGATTTTATAGGCTTCCGTTGTAGTGGCCAACTGAGCTTCGGATTGTATGGCCTGTTCCCGGTCAGGCGGGCCGTCGGCGGAGGCCTTTTTCTTAGGAGCGGATTGGTCTACGCTTGCCGTATTAGGATTTAAGTTCGAAGGTTTACTATTTATTATCATCGTGATTTCTCCTGTTTTATGCCATCGTCCGGCATCCTCTTTAGGTTTCCTCTCGCCTTATGGGAAAACCCTTATCTTCATTGTAACAGTAATTAAAGACAATGATCAAATGGAATAATTGAATAATAATTATAACTCTGCGATTGTTGGCCTATGGAGGATGTACTGAGGTAAACGCCTTTAGTTGGCACCTTTTAATTGTTGAGCGGTATATTCAAAAAAGCCTTGACTAAACCGGGCACTAACCTATAACCTAATATATATCTATGAATAATAATAGAACTATGAACAATGCATCGGAACAATGGAAAGATGTCCGGCAGACGAATACCGGTAGACAAATATATGGATAGAGCAAAAGAGATACTAAGCCCGGCAAGAATCATTTTGGCTATCGGCTTAATCCTGGGACTTGCCATAGTAACTATGGTTGCCTGCTCGAAAGAAGTAAAACCAACTTACACTAACGCAAAGGATTCCTTTGAGCAAGCCACCAAACTCATCGAAGCAAAGAAGTATGACGAGGCCCGCCCACTCCTGACGGAGGTTACCAACAGGGATTCGTCAAAAGTATACGCTCCCCAGGCACAGTTAAAGATAGCCGAGTCGTATGTCAAGGAAGGAGAGCCGGACCTTGCTATAGAAGAGTTCAAGAAGTTTGTTAAGCTCTACCCGGAATCCAAGTACGCTCCTACGGCTCAATACCAGGTAGCCACACTCCTTTTCAGCCAGATAGAGGGCCCTGACAGGGGATACAGGTCGGCGGAGCTAGCCATTAAGGAGTTCGATAAGCTCAACGAAATGTTTCCGCGAAACCCCTACAGGGACGTGATTGGCCTAAGGTTGCAGAAATGCCGGAACGTCCTGGCGGAACACGAGTTTTACGTAGGCAACTTTTACTTCAAAAAGGGTTCCTATAAAGCGGCCATCGAAAGGTTTGAAATCATATACAGTAAGTATCCCGATTACACTGACATGCCAAAGGCCTACTACTACAGTGCCATGTCCTACAAGGAGCTAAAAGAAAAGAATAAGGCCTTGGAGTATATGCAGAAAGCCTCGGATACCGCTAAGGAAGAGAAGCTCGCCAAAAAGGTAAAGAAAGAGCTGGAATTGTTAAAACGTTGACTTACTATCCCGTTTTCCTCGATCTTAGAGGAAAAAAGTGTGTAATCGTTGGGGGAGGTAAGGTGGCCGAAAGGAAGGCGACAAAGTTGATTGAGGCTGGCGCCTCGTTAACCGTCGTGAGTCCGGAGCTAACGCCGGTGCTTAGTGCCATGAAGGATGCCGGCGACTTAGTCCACGTTGAAAGGCAATATACGGAGGGTGACCTCGACGGCGCTCTCATAGCTATAGCCGCCACGGACGATCCAAAGCGCAACGGGGAAATAGCCGCTTCTTTCGAAGGTCTTATAAACGTAGTAACGAGCCCATCCCTGTGTAACTTCATCGTACCATCGTCGATAAATCGGGGAGACCTATCCATCGCCGTCTCTACCTCCGGGGTAAGCCCTGCACTTTCGCGTGCCATCAGGCTGGAGCTGGAGACCCTATACGGAGAGGAGTTCCGGGAGTACCTCGAATTTCTGAAGGGTTTTAGAGAGAGGGTGCAGTCGTCGCCAATGGACGACGCTAAACGGGAGTTCCTGCTCAGGGAGGCAGGCAGTGCCGGTGCGGTCGTTGCCATAAGGGAGGGCAAGGCCGGTTCGGCCATTTCCGCCATGAACGAACTATTACGAAAAATGTTATAATTAAACAGAATCACGTATTGCGGGGTAATAAGATGATAACAGTGCAGGAAATAGAACAGGCGGTAACAAGTTTGCAGCCTAAAGACTTAGCTCAATTTGCTGCTTGGTTTGATGAATTCGATGCTGCAAGGGGACAAAGAGTTTGAAGAAGATGTAAAGACAGGCAAGCTTAATGCTCTTTCTGGGAAAGCCATAGATAATTGTCTTGAACCGTGATTAACACTGATTAAATGAAAACTATGATAAATAACAAATATCCGCTTTCCACATTATGAATCATAGTAAATCAAGAAATCATTTAAATCATAGTTCAGACATCTGAGTCGTTACGAATTATGAAGCATTATGATAGCCAATCATCAAGGTGGGAGAGTTAAGGATGCCGGAATTTACCCATTTCGACAGTTTTGGTAATGCCAGGATGGTAGACGTAACCGGCAAAGAGCCTACCGAAAGGGAGGCGACCGCTACTGGAAAGGTTTCGATGAAGGTTGAAACCCTCGCTCTTATCAAAAGCGGGGGTATATCGAAAGGCGACGTTTTGGGTACGGCGCGGATAGCGGCAATATTAGGTTCGAAGCAGACTCCGTATCTCATTCCGATGTGCCATCCACTAGGTATAACGTCCGTAGTGGTGGACTTTTCATTTGACGATGCACTTGACGGCTCTGGCGGAGATTCAGTTAGCAATTTCGACAGCGGTTCCGGCTGTGATTCCATTATTGCCGTAAACATAAGCGCCACCGTAAAGGTAAAGGCCAATACCGGCGTGGAGATGGAGGCCCTCACGGCTGTATCCATAGCCGCTCTCACCATATATGATATGTGCAAAGCCGTCGACCGGGAGATGGTGATAGGTGATATAAAGCTTATTAGAAAGAGCGGCGGCAAAAGCGGTCTGTTCGTAAGACCGGAGTAGGGCTTTATTGGGGTAGATCTTTCGGGCGGGTCTTTCTTTTTGGGTAAGTTTGGTGATGTAGCTATTAAGGAAGTTTTAGGGGTGTGCAATGGTTAGAGTTAAAGTGTGCGGCATAACCAACGTTGAGGATGCCCTGGCCGCTGTAGCCTTTGGTGTGGATGCGTTGGGGTTCGTCTTTTACGAGGGGAGCCCGCGGGTCGTGACTCCTGCCGAGGTAAGGGCGATAACGTGTAAGCTGCCGCCTTTCGTGTCCAGGGTGGGCGTATTTGTGAATGAAACACCGGCGGCCATAAGGGAGAGCATGGAGTCTGCCGGTCTTGACGTGGTACAACTTCATGGTGACGAGCCCGGAGAGATGTGCCGGGTATGGAAAACCGTGATAAAGGCTTTTCGCGTGAGGGACTTAACCGACCTTGACAAGATTCGGCGTTACCAGTCGTCGGCGTACCTTTTGGATGCTTACACGGAGGAGGCGTACGGGGGATCGGGCAAGGTTTTCAACTGGGAAATCGCTTACGAGGCCAGGCAGTTAGGCCCAATTATTCTGGCCGGAGGCCTTAACGTAGGAAATATCGAAGAGGCCGTGAGACGTGTGCGACCATATGGCGTCGACGTAAGCTCCGGAGTAGAGGAGACGAAGCGCCGCAAGGACCACGCAAAGATAAATGAGTTCATCAAAAGGGCGAAGGGCGCTTAATCGGCCTAATTCGCCAGCTTACCCAAGCATTATCCGGCAGTTTTCATCTTTATTTGTGTTTTCCGAAAAATATTTTGCAAAATCCTCAATACGGTGGTCAACAAAGTAAAAAGTACTCTTGGCGCAAATATGACTATGATAATTAGCCCAGCCTCTTATTATAGGTGTAAATAAAATCG
>JADFXJ010000127.1 GCA_015233615.1 Nitrospirota bacterium | reverse complement strand
TGTTAAATTCGCGGCCGTCTCGCTGCCTAAAACCCCATTTCCTGACGCAGACCCAGTCGTAGCGGGCGGTTTGCCGAAGCGTGGCCAATCGAAGTAATGAGGCGCGCTTCCGATATTGCCGGTTCGCCGATGGCTTCCCGCCGTCACCCGTCCGGGCTGAACACGAACTCCACTCTACGGTTGTTTGACTTGCCTTCGGGAGTATCGTTGTTGTCGATAGGGTGGGAGTCGGCAAATCCGGCTACGTAAACGGCCGATACGTTTATATGTTTCTTGCCCTGGAGGTATCGCAGTACGGAAATTGCCCTGGCCGATGAGAGTTCCCAGTTGGATTTGAACTTGCCGCCCGTTAATTGGGCGTTGTCGGTATGACCCTCGATGGAGACGTTAAATTTGAATTTATTCATGATGTCTCCAATTTTATCGAGTATCGGAAAGCTGTCTTCCAATATTTCATCCGAGCCGGCATTGAAAAAGGTCTTTCCCTTCACTCTCAAAATAATGCCTCTTTTGGTTTCTATGACGCTTAGGTCCTGTTTTATTTTCATCCCGAAGATCATGTTTTCCAGGGCATCCCTTACCGGAAGCAAAGGATTTAACGATGATTGAACGTGAGGGAATTCTATCAGAGAAGTTTTTTGGGGAACCTCTCCCTGATATCTTATAACGGAGGTGCCGAGTTCCTTGTGTATGGAACCGAGAGCGGCGGCGAATTTCCTGAGATCTATCTGGGCAAAAGTGAAAAGCAATATAAAGAAAGCCAGCAGAAGGGTTACCATATCGGCAAAGGTAATCATCCAGCTTGGCTGCCGCCTTGGCGCTCTGTTTATAGGTTTATAATTCATTCTACAAAGGGTCCTCTATGTCCCGCTCTTTTGCTCTTTATCCGCAGCGATTTGAGGTTCAGCCTCCGCAGCGGCGTGTTCCGGTTCCCTCATGGATTCCCTCGACAGTGTTATGTCCTTTACTTGTGAGGGTGAAAGCCATGCGGAGAGCTTTCTGTAAAGCAGTGTCGGATTTGTACCCTGTACTATGCCCTCGATTCCCTGCGCCACAATCGACATGGAAGACAGCTCTTCCCCGGACTTGTTGGCCAGCTTCTCAGCCAGAGGATTGAATATCAGAAAGGCAAACATGGCTCCGTAAAACGTGGTAAGAAATGCTACGGCCATTGCCGGGCCTATGGTGGCGGGGTCGTTCATCCTCGACAGCATTTGAATCAGGCCTATCAGCGTCCCTACCATACCCATAGCCGGTGAGGTGGAGGCCATGAAGTCGAAGACTTTTTTTACGTCGTCATGCCTTTTTTGCATGGCCGACATTTCGATTTCCAGTGCTATGCGAATGTCTTCTACCTTCATGCCGTCTACGGCCATAAGGACGGCCTTTTGAAGTTTTGCATCACGTATCGTTTCTTTTTCGAGTGCAAGTATGCCGTCTATCCGGCTGCGCCGGCTAAGGTAGACAATTTGCTCAACCATTGTAACGTTATCGGCAGGTGTATCGACAAAGAGTTTTCTTATCGCCCTGGCGACTTCTTTCAGCGAACCCGTCTTTTGAGTGGTAAGAGTGGCCATTAACGTACCGCCCACGACGATAATCACGGCAGGAAGGTTGAAAAAAGCGCTAAGAGGACTTCCCAATAAAATCGATACGATTATTAGGATTACACCTCCACCCACGCCTATAGATGTGGCAATATCCACGTAAACCCCATTGTACCCTTACGTACCGGCACCGTTTGTCCAAAAGCATCTCAGCTCCCTGCCTTCTAGATTAACATCAACGGTGCCGTGCTGTCAAAGAAGTTTTACGCCAATCTGCAATTCCCTTTCAAGGAGAAGGGAAAGACATAAGGGGAAGGATTCCATCCTTCCCCTTAACCCCTACCTGCAAGGGTGTGACACCCTTTCGCCAGGGGTCGCTGACCCCCTTGACCCCTAAAAAGACTGCCGGTATTTTTTGAAAGACCCACGGTTGATATATCCCATCAAACTGATATATGATATAGCGTACGATATGTATTATTGGAAACTTACGAAAATCAATTAACGGAGAATCGGTTAAATGGCAAATAACAGATATGAAGACGTCCCGGAGGAAATCCTGTCCTTTGTGGACACTGTCAGAAACAAATATTTTCCCGAACTTTCGGGCTTAAAGATAAACGTTCTTTACGATCTGAAAAAGCGGACAAACAAGGGTAAACTCGTACTCGGAAACATAAAAAAAACCGACGATCTCATCAGGCACCACACTAAAAGCGAGTTTGGCCTCCAGGACGGTTACGATTTCATCCTGTTTCTGGATAAGTTCATATTCAATCACATCGACGACAACGACAAGGTAAGATTGATAAGACACCAGTTCAGACACGTCTTTTACGATTCGGAAAATGACAAGGACCCGTATAGACTTGTAGGCCACGACGTGGAAGATTTTTTTGAGGAACTCCAACTTAACAAAGACGACATGAGATGGGCGGAGCGCGTTATGGAAGTAGCAATGGCGCTGTACGAGGAAGATAAGGAAAACACGAAAGGTCCGGCACCGTTTTAACTTAAAAACGTTAGTTGATTTCCGTTTCCACAAGGTAAGATAACCATTTCCCGGGGAAATTCGATCATCTAAACGGTGATCGAATGAATGTACCAGCGTCCGTCATTCCGGCTTGCGAGGTGCTTCCGGAATCTGCTTACTTCCGACTTTTTTATGGGAAAATAGGGGGGCAAATCTTCATTGTCGATATTGTACTATAGAGAGTAGATTGTCATCAATGAAGATTTGAACCCCTTTTGACACTCTTGCGGCATTAAAGTGAGTTTCTGAGATAGAATGTCTGATACAGCCGCTATAAATGTATAAGAGCATACAATGGACCAATGTCAACCTCTTTTCTTTTGCAGGGATTGTAAAAACTTAATGCAGGGGGTATAATAAATTTATGGCGACTACATTTGATACGCTTAAGTTTGTTGAGAATCTAAAGAAATCCGGGTTCTCCGAAGAGCAAGCCAAAGGTTTGTCGGATGCGTTAAAAGACGTGCAAGACTCAAGCATGGGTATTACTGCAACGAAAGGGGACCTTAAGGAACTGAAATCGGAAATAATCTCCGATATCGTTAAATGGGTAGCGGCAATGCTTGTGGCTCAGGCTGCGGTTATTGCCGCGCTTGTGAGACTTTTCGGGCTGAAATGAAATAGCGATAGTCCTGAGGTACTGGGACAAGACCGGCCCGCACTGGGTTCAACTCAACATATCGGTAACAGGCCATAAGATACTCATCTCTGTCCACAGAACTGGATTTGTACCGCCCTTCCCACAGAGTTCCATATCGCCCTTCCAGTTTGTTTACATAACGTGTTTGGCGACCGGCTACTCGTTTTATCAACAAAGACATATTTTCAGCTTTATCTGTCGGCTCAACAATCAAATGGACATGATTTGTCATAAGACAAAAGGCATACACTTTACACCGTAATTTTTCCTTCCAGTCTCTTAGGTTCTCAAGGTAATACATATAGTCACTATCATCGGCAAAGACCACCTGTCTATTGTGACCGCGCTGGATAAGATGGTGAGGATAGTTAAGAATTACTGTTCGTGCTGTTTTTGGCATAAGTAAGTTTAACAAAAACACTCACTGTCCTCAATTAACGTCAATAAATAAATCTGTCCCCTTTTCCGTCGAAACAGTAGTAATACTTAGTAATACTGTCTCATCCATTAACCGACAAATACAATAGACAAAGACTTTCGATAATGTATTTTATCACAAGTCTTTGTAAAACACAAAACGTAATACTTGCTTTCCGAAATCCAGATTTGATAAAATAAGTTTATATTTTACAATCTTACAAAATTGCTATGAACAAAAGAAACTCAACATTAAGGAAGGTTAATCGTAACTTTCAGGTTACTCTACTACAGACTTCCGTAAGCGGTTCAATATCCACGAGGGAGGCCTACTGGAGGTTGTGGAAGATGAGGAAGGGGTTCTGATCCGTCCTGTGGAAATATTACAGAGGCACGCATAGTTGACTTAAACCTGATAAATGCGGTACTCTCAAGTAAGTAAATGACATTGGCCGAAGAGTCATTTATAGAAACTCAAGTACGGTGATATAATCGATTATGGGAACCGTCGAAAAACTTTGACTTAACGGAAATTATTGACGGAGAGGAAGTCATGACACCGGGGTCCGTTTTGGCACGCAGGGCAGTGGCGCATAACACGAGATTGTGAAAGCTTCAACGCCGGAAGTCAACGAACGGGAAAACAAGCCGTCATCAGATACGCAGGTAAAGCCTGCCGAAAAGAAAAAACGCATAGTTACTCCACGGGCACTTTCGTGTTTTCTTTTTTTTCTTCTAATCAATAAGTTTACTAAAGATATGGGGTTCTATACCGGTTCCAGTTTGCGCCGTGTCCTTATCGCTGGATTAGCAGGGGGAATTGCCGGGACAATCGGCACTTTAACTGAGGTATATTTGTCAAAAATCTTAAAGTGGATAACTACCAGTAAAAGTGCTCCTTTCAACGTGCAATTAACGGACAAACAAATTGAAAAATGGGTTTACGCAGGAATTTCAGTGCTTTTTATATTTTCAATCATAGTGGAATCGCTTTGTTATGATTGGATATAACGGCTGTGATTCTATGTGGGGACAAAGGGGACTGGGGGACAGATTTATTTATAAACTCATCAAAAATCATTTTTTCCTTGGTCTGCCTTAACCGCTTTTGTCAGTCCCCGTAGTAGTATATACATTACGGTTAGAGAAGTTATTTTGTCCGTGTTTCTACTATAATCCATTATTTCCTCCAACATCATTATTTATGTTACAATGAAATATGAAAACCTTGGTTATGCTCATATTGATAATGTCCTGTATATTACCCGTTACCGTTGCGGCTAATTCATCGTTCACGCAGTCGGACAGGGATCGCTTGATCCGGCTTGAAACCAAGGTTGACGAGGGGATGAAGGCTACAAACCAGAGAATTGACGATCTGAAGTCTGAAATGAATAAAAGGTTCGAGTTGATGCAGGATGATATAAATAGAAGATTTGAGCAGGTTGATAAGCGTTTCGACCAGATGTATACATTAATATTATGGGGCTTTGGAATACTTTTAGGCGGTATGGGGCTTTTAATGGGGTTTGTATTATGGGACAGACGGTCATCACTTGCCCCTGCTATACGAAAAACCAAAGAAATTGAGGAACGGGCTGAATTGCTTGAAAAAGCCATTAAGGAAGCAGCCATAGACAATCCCGGCCTCAAAGAAGCGCTCAAGCACTTCGGGCTATTATAAGCAGGATAATATAATAGCCAATCCCTGCTTCCTCATGAAGGACGAATTACGTGAAGAGATGGAGAAGTACCTGACCACAGACTACTTCGACAACAAGATGGTAGATTATATGGCCCAAATCGATGTTGTCGTCAGGGATGCCATCAGAGAAGAGTTTGGAAAAACTGCAAAATGACGTTGAAATGCCTCCGTACCACACCTGGTCGCACCGCATGAACTGCTCCTCGATGAACTGCTACCTGCCTGCGGCCCTCGTTATGGCTTCCACGAGCTTGCCTATTTTGTAAGGCTTGACAACTACGTCTATAAACCCGAATTGAGAATAATTAGCCACCACAGGGTCGGCATAGTAGCCGCTTGTAACTATGGCTCTCACTCCAGGGTCTATCTTAAGGAGTTCCGATATGGCAATTCTTCCTCCCATTCCTCCCGGAATCGTCAAATCCATAATGACGGCATCGTAAGGTTTTGCGTTTTGCTTACGCCTGGTATACAATTCTATGGCCTCGTTACCGTCACTGGCAAGGTCTACGTCGTATCCTTCCAGTTTCAGGATAGCGGCGATTCCATCCCTGATACTGGGATCGTCGTCCATGAACAGTATGCTTTTCATATTGCCGTCGTCAATTGCCGCAGTTGGGCGGCCGGGGTTGAAAGCGATTCCCTCTCTATTGCGAAACTCTCAGTTATGCTCTTTTTTGTAAGAGATTGTAAGAGCCTTTAATTTTTATGTCCGCAGCCGCACCCGCAGCCGCTTTCCTGTGGCGCATTGGTTGGTTGAAGCTGAACCGGCTCTTCGCACAGGCAATTTATGTTACCGCTCTTACAATGCGGACATACTTTAGGCTTATCGTCTGAGTAAACGGTCTGAAAATTCTCTCCACACCCCATACACTCGAACTTTCCTCTCATCAGTTTCATGGCCTCTCCTTTAAAAGATTCGATTTGTTCCTTCAAAATATTCTTACCAATATGTTATATTATTATATCATTAAGTTGCAAACAATAGGAAAATCGATTTTAAATATATATCGGTACACAATAAATATCGGTATATATGCCTGACAATAAGTTAAATATATCGGTACATATGCCTGACAATAAGTTAATTGACAATGAAAGACTTCTGGCTACTCTGGTATCGAAAAACGCCGACGGTATAGTCATGCTGGACAAACAAAGGCGTGTATTATTCGTAAACCCTGCCGCAGAGATACTCTTTGGCCGTGATGCCTCCTCCATTCTGGGTACGGTTCTCGATATTCCGGTCGACTCCGGCAAACCCGAAAATATACACGTTAAAAACGGCAATGGGGATCTACTTGTGGCGGAAATGCAATCGGTCGAAGCTCGATGGGACGAATCGACGGTCTACGTTGCCTCTTTCAGGGACATTACGGGGCACGTGCAACTGCAGGACGAACTGTTGCAAACCATATCGTTGCTCGATGCAATATTCACGATATTCCCGGCGCGGTACTTCCTTATAGACGATCTCGGCACCGTAGTGGATTATAACACAGGAGTATTTACGGAAAACGTTACACCGGAACGCTACCCCGTCAACAAGCCGTTAAACGAGTTCTTTCCGCAAAACGTGGTTGACAAGCTTACGGAAGCCATAGATATGGCGTTAAATGAAAAGTCTTTTATGCCGGTGGAATTCGACGCTATCGAAAACGGTATAGAGATGAATTACGAGGCGAGGCTCCTGCTCTTCCTTGAAGACAAGCTGATACTGATAATACGGGATATCAGTGATTACAAGAAAACCGAGAAAGAGCTGTCGACGCTTAACCGGGAGTTAGAGAAACGCGTAGCTGCCGAAATAGAAAAACGGGCAGTGCAGGAACAGGTGCTTATGCACAAGAGCCGCCTGGCTGCAATGGGTGAGATGATTGGAGCGATAGCCCACCAGTGGAGACAACCCCTGACGACCGTAGGGATGCTTATGCAGGAAATCAGGGATTCCTACAACTTTGGTGAACTGACGAAAGAGCACATGGAAAAAATAATTGCCGACGGTATGGGACAGGTTCTCTACATGTCCAGGACAATAGACGATTTCCGTAATTTCTATACCCCATCGAAAGAAAAACATTCGTTCAATCTCGTTATTGCCATAAAAGAAACGATTTCCGTTGTGGCGTCCCAACTCAAAAACAATTTCATCGGCCATGCCATAAACTGCATTGGCACGGACGACCTATACATGACCAGTTACAAGGCAGAGTTCATGCAGGTTATATTAAACATAGTAAGTAACGCCAAAAGTGCCATAATCGGTGCCAGACGCTCCGGTATCCTGAAAGTAAACGAGGGCCAAATTACGATTACCATAATGAGCGACGGCAAACGCGCAAAGATCCTGATAAAAGACAACGGTGGCGGAATACCGTCGAGGATTAAGGACCGGATCTTTGAGCCGTACTTCACAACCAAAAACGAGGAAAAGGGAATGGGAATAGGGCTCTACATGTCCAAAATCATCATAGAAAGAAACATGGAAGGGGAGCTCTACAGCGAAAACATAGACAATGGGGCTATATTCACGATCGAATTACCCATAGACAGGCAGCCGGGTGGGGACGGTTAGTCAAAAAAATCCTTAACCAGCTCGTCAATTTTCTCCTGGCACAGTCCGAACCTTCTTTCAAACACCAGGTCCCGGTCGGTGGATTCTAATCTGGACATAAGTTGCTGCACGAAATAGATGAAAATGGAGATAGAGTCCTTGGGATGATTCTTTATAAAGTCGATGAAAAGGTCCCGCCTGAAAGAAAAGAGAGTGGTAGGGGTTTCGGTCGTTACATTGGCGGTGCGTATACCGCATTCGAAAATGCAGGATTCTCCGAAGACTTCGTTTTCGCCGATAGATGATATATAAATGGGCTGAGAGCCGTTTAGAACATTGTTTTTCGTTACCACCAGAGAACCCGAATGTACACAGTAAAAGCTGCCGGCTGTATCGCCTTCGTTGATTATCCTCTGGCGCTCTCCGAAATGCTTCGTTTCCGTTATATATGCCAGCGATTCGAGCGTACGCTCGCTGAGGTGCCTGAACAAGCTGATGTTATGAAGATTTTCGGCTAATTTCTGATGCAGCTCCACGATTTTTTCGTACTCGTCAAGTTCCCGTTCCATATCCTCTACGGATAGTTTGCCCATCTTGACCAGGGTCAGCCCGATAAACGGTTTAAGATTTTCTATGTGGGTTACAACCCTCTCTGCTTGCTCACGATTGATTAATTCTAGTTTCAGTGCTATCTCTTCAAAAGACAAATCGGAGTCGGCCTTGTAAGTTAGTACCTTAAAGGTTTCCTTTGAACTCATTATGCCGAGCCTCAGAGCCACTTTCTCGAAGCTCTGGCTCTTGTCATGCTGCATTTCCAGGGCTTCGAGCACTTCCTCTTCCGTTACGAGCGCCTTGTCGATGAGGTGCTTACCAAAAAACTGGGTTTTTCCCACAAAAGTTCTCATTGGTGCCTCCTGATGTATTCCATTCCAACAATGGATTTTAAACCTATGCCGGAGGTATAGTCAACAACCCACGGCGTTGGCACGTTTGTCCTCGTAAATCTTGTCCGGTGGAAGATTCCCATTCCTTGCCGCGTCTTTGGAAAGGGAGTCGCAGCGCTCGTTCTCGGTATGGCCCGAGTGCCCCTCTACCCAGACGAATCTGGTTCTGTGTTCTTCGCATAACCCAAGCAGCTTCTCCCAGAGGTCCGCATTGAGGGCCGGTTCGTCCTTACTGCGCTTCCAGCCGTTGATTCGCCACTTCTTTGCCCAACCCTTCGACATGGAATCGACGACCAGCCGGGAGTCGCTGTACACGGTTACGGAACACTTTCGGTTAAGCGCACTCAGAGCGGATATAACGGCCATTATCTCCATTCTGTTATTGGTGGTCAGTCGAAAACCACCCGAAAGCTCTTTCCTTTTACTTCCGTAGACCAGAATTGCCCCGTACCCGCCCGGACCGGGGTTTCCAATGCATGCTCCATCGGTATATATAGATACTTCAGGTATGTCTTCCGTTTTTAAATGCAATCGGGCAAACCCCTGTTACAACTTTATTCCATAAAAGAATCTCATATGCGAAACTATATAAATTATATTAAAACCGGCACAATTTAAATTATACTAAAACGGCACAACTTTGTCATCTTGAAATAAAATAATACATAAAATCAATGCCCCCAAGCACACCTGACATGAAAAAGAGCACGTTGCAAAAAAATGTCGCCTTCTTTCAGAGGAAATATTTCATAAATACCCCGTTATATTCTTGACAATGCCAAAATATGTAATTTACTATATTAATGGAGTTTATAATGAAGATTGTAGCCGTAGGGTGTGACCATGCCGGTTCCGACTTGAAAAAGGAGCTAATCCAGTTGCTTGAAGCAGCGGGGTTATCCGTTTTGGATTGCGGCACCAACAGCGAAAGTTCTGTAGATTACCCTGATTACGGGGCGAAAGTGGCATCTGCCGTATCCCGGAGAGAAGTCGACAGGGGGATACTCATATGCGGTACCGGAATAGGAATGTCTATAGTAGCAAACAAGTTTAAGAGCGTCAGAGCTGCCCTTTGCCACGATCTGTTTACTGCAAAGGCCAGCAGAGAACACAACGACTCTAACGTACTGGTGCTGGGTGGAAGAATACTTTCTTCCGAAATGGCTAAAGAAATTGTAACTCTATGGCTAAACACTTCGTACTCGGGCGGAAGGCACGACAGAAGGCTTAAGAAAATCTTGGATATCGAGGAATCACTTGAAGGCAAACCAAAAAAATCTACGGATTGATTTAAAAGACGCAGACCCTGACATATTCGATGCAATACAGGGTGAAATCGAGAGAGAGCAAAGCAAGATAGTACTGATAGCATCGGAGAATTACGTTAGCCGGGCGGTACTTGAGGCCCAGGGCTCTATTCTGACAAATAAGTACGCTGAGGGGTATCCGGGCAAGAGGTATTACGGAGGATGCGAGTACGTCGACGTTGTCGAATCGAAAGCGATAGAGCGTGCCAAAAAGATATTCGGTGCTGAACACGTAAACGTACAACCCCATTCGGGCTCATCGGCAAACATGGCCGTATATATGTCGGTGTTGAAACCCGGCGATACGATTCTCGGCATGGACCTCAGGCACGGCGGACATCTCTCACATGGTGCAAAAGTCAATTTCTCCGGTATGGTTTATAAAAACGTATCCTATGGAGTTAACTCCGGTACCGGATATATCGACTATGAACTCGTAAGAGACCTCGCTCTGGCCCACAGGCCAAAGATGATCGTCTCAGGTGCCAGCGCTTATTCCCGTACAATCGATTTCGTAAAATTCTACGAGATTGCAAAAGAGGTGAACGCGTTGTTACTTGCCGATATCGCCCACATAGCGGGTTTAATCGCAGCCGGAATTCATCCGTCTCCTTTTCCATACGCCGATTTCGTTACCACTTCGACTCATAAAACGCTCAGAGGCCCGCGGGGCGGCATGATAATGTGTAAGAGCGCTTTTGCAAAAGGCGTCGATAAGTTCATATTCCCCGGAACCCAGGGCGGTCCGCTCATGCACGTCATAGCGGCCAAAGCGGTTGCCTTTAAGGAAGCCCTTACCGATGACTTCAGGCAATACCAGAAAGCCATAGTGCTTAACGCCGGCAGGCTTTGTACCGAACTTATCGGGCGAGGCTACACAATTGTCTCCGGAGGCACCGACAACCATCTGATGCTAGTCGATGTCAGTAATAAAAACATCACCGGTAAAGAGGCCGAAGAGGCACTCGACAAGGCCGGTATAACCGTTAACAAAAATACCATCCCTTTTGACAATAAACCACCCACCGTTACAAGCGGCATCCGTCTGGGTACTCCGGCCGTTACAACGAGGGGTTTTACCGAAAGTACCATGAGTGAGGTTGCCGACGTTATCGACAAGGTGCTCAAAAGCCCCCACGACGAGCAAAATATGAAGGACCAACGCCTGCGGGTTAAATCCATATGTGAGAGTTTCCCCATTTACCGGGCTTTCGATTGATTTATAACCCTGAACGTCTCATATGCGCCACCCCTGTGGGTGGCATCGACCCCTCGCGGAGGGGTAACGCCTTCATCAATCCCGATAATCTTCTTATTTTACGATTTGAGGCGCTTAATATTAAAATATTTAAAATGATTTGATCTTGGTTGCCACTATTTAGTATGATATAGAACGTCAGTTGGGGAGTCGTCTAATGGCAGGACAGCAGACTCTGGCTCTGCCTGTAGGGGTTCGAGTCCTCTCTCCCCAGCCAAAGACATTATGGCATACGAGTTATGCCATGCACATAGGTATATGATATATGCAGGTCCCATCGTCTAGTGGCCCAGGACGTGGCCCTCTCAAGGCTAAAACACGGGTT
>JADFXJ010000126.1 GCA_015233615.1 Nitrospirota bacterium | reverse complement strand
AGCGACGGGAAACACTGCCTGCCGCCGTGCACCAACTGTATGAAGATGCGGCCTCCAAGTGCGTGTACCGCGTCGCAAAGACGCTTCAGGCCGCTTACGTACTTGTCGTCGTATATACACGTCACCTGTGGCACCGATATTCCGGACGGATGCACAACGGTATTACCGGTTATTATCAACCCTACGCCGCCGCGGGTGAGTGTCTCGTAAAAATCAATCAGTCCGTCGGTTACGAAGCCCGATTCGTCCGCCCGCTTTTCATACGTGGCCGAACGGACAAGCCTGTTTTTTAACTCTACCCCTTTTAACGTAAACGATTCGAATATCATGGTCTCCTCTTCGATTTTACCCAAACTCCGATTCTAAGTTAAGCGATCATTTGTGCGTATCTTTTTCTACTTTATCCACGTCATTTTCAACGACCCCGCCCATTTTAGCGTCGTAGAAATCACTCCCGCCGGGAAGATCTACGGACACCGTCTTCATAGCTTCCACGTATACGGTGGCCTTTGCCACCCGGCAGTCGAGAAGGTGGCCGCCAACGGCTCTGTCATCCGAGATAAAGTGGAAGTGGTAACCTTTCACGTTCAGGTCTTTCATATACTCCGGAATGTAAAATCCAATGAGCGTACCGGTCTTGTCTTTGATTTCGAAGGTGGACTGCTCCTTTATAGCCACGGATAGTTTGCGATACGGCTTACTCTGAGGGGAAGCAGTCCTGGCAGTTACGGAAACGAATTGGCCGTCAACCCTTATGGCATACGGTATATTAGATGACGGCAGCGATTTGGTAACGATTTCCTCCAGGACGCTGCAGCTCATGGGCGTGTCTATAGAGATGGTACTGTCAGGCAAGAAGAATACAACTACGGCAAAGGGTGTTTTCGTGGAATAACCGGCAACCTTCGAGGCGCCATCTTTGCCTGCCTGGTATACCTGGCCATCCACTACCACCATTTCTCCATCGAGGCCGTTAAACGTACCAAGGCCAAAATCCCCATGGCTCCTTATCGAAGCAACCGTAGCGTCGCCGTCGTATAAGCCCTCCATAAGGGCCACGAGCGTGGAGTACTGATACAGAACGTGGCCATGACCGTGGCCGTTACCGTTAACGCTGCCGGTAAAGCTTGTAGTGCAGGCAGCAGAGACAACCGCCATTACCAAAGCGCCGATCAATATTGCTCCGCGAAGCCGGACTGCTCTACGCTTACGGCAGGCTGGACAGGACTTTAAAATAAGCACGTCAAATAAAGAGAGCATGTCAAAAATCCACTGCCCTGCAGCAAATCTTCGATGGGTTCCTGTTGTCGCACAGATATTGCGTCTTATCGATACACAGGAGTTCCCAGACCTGCCAGCAATGCTCATTGTCTTTATATCCACACTTTATTTCCGGGTTTATTGTAAAGCAGCGCCTGAAGCAAGGCGGGCTTTTACATACAAAAAGCGGGTCCGGCTCGTAATCGCACCCAGCACTACTCTGTACCGTAGCACAGGAATGATCTAGCGAAAACAGCGTTAATAGCAGAATACCAAAAAGCGGTTTCACCAGCGTATCCCTTGCCTTTGTGGAGGGAACCATAAGCTTTGGTAGCTTCGAACGCAAATTCACCTGGAAATCCTCTAAAATAAACTTCATAAAACAGCGTCGCAACCCCATGGCGATAACATATAGCTTCATTTGTAATCGCAATCCGGCATAAAGACAACACTAAAATGCCTTTTTATAGGCAAGCCCTTATTCTTTCGGTTTATCTTCTTTAGGCTTACCTTCTTTCGGCTTACCTTCCTTTTTGGATGCAGCATCTTCCTTCTTATTCTCAAGCAAGCTCTGTATGACTGGTATGTTAGCCCCCTGAACGACGGTACCATTGATTACGAGGAAGGGTGTGCCATAAATCATGCCAATACCAATCTTTTGGCTAATCTCAAAGTATTCTTTTAGGAGGGCATCGACTTTCTCGTCCTTGCATACCTCGTACTTGCCGTCATCGTGCTTACCGGCCAATACCTCTTCGAAGGTTTTTACCCTATCTTTCGAGCAGAGTATGTATTTAGCCTTCTCCTCGGCCTTCGGGTGAAGCTGTGCAATAGGAGATAAAAACACATAGCGGGTAACGTCGTTCCTTTTGGAAAGAAATTCGCTGGCCTGGCGGCAGTAGGGACAGTCCGGGTCGGTAAACTCGATTACGGTATTCTTGCCGCTTCCTATTTTGATGGCTTTGTCTAACGGAATGTCTTTCACCTTGGCGACAATAATTTCATTCATCCTATCCTTGGTAATGTCTTTCCCGTCTTTACCGATAAGCTTACCGATGATGAGAGTGCCCGACTCCGGGTGGAAGTAGGCTATCCTTGAGTCAACTACGATTTCGTATATTCCCTTCATGAGGGTCTCTTTCATGCTGTCAGCCTTTATGTCGGGGAATGCTTTCTTTAAGGCTTCCTCCGGGGTTTCCGCGCCGAAGGCAAGCACGCACATCGATAACAACAAAATCACTACAAACGCCATTATCCTTTTATACACGAATATTTTCTCCTTAATACCTGAAAATACGATTTTTATTCATTGCAAACGACTTCGAAGAAGCCAGATGCAACATTAACAAGTATGGTAACAGACGCAAATTAGTTAAGTCAACGTGGAAATGACATCAAAGTCAGCGTCAATGGTATTGGAGTGGGTGAGTAGGGACGCTGCCTGGTGGCACCCTTCCTTACGGCCAGGTGTGGAAGGCTTTAACGAGGTTTTCCCACTCTATCGCAGTGTGTGTGGACTTCCTGATCTCCGATTCCCCGTATGCTTTTACGCGGAGGCCCTTTGGGCTCTCCGTTAAGACGATGGTGCCGAGACGGTCGGTTCGATACACGTGAAGGCCTCTTAGGCGCTCCAGCGTTTCCTGGTGAGGGTGTCCAAAGCTGTTGCCCTCCCCTGAGCTTATGACGGCCACGGCGGGGTTGACGAGATTTAAGAATGGCCCGGTGGTGGAGCTGTGAGATCCGTGGTGGGGCACTTTCAGTACGTCGGCTTTCAGAAGGCTGCCGAGTGAGGTAAGATCATCCTCGCCCGTTTTCATTACGTCTCCGGTAAAGAGGAATGAGTGGCCTGAAAACGCTAGCTTCATTACCATAGAGTAGTCGTTTTCCGAAGAACGCTTTTTATCGGGCAGAAAATCATCGTAGGGGTGGAGCGTTGTGATGGTGGCCCCACCCAGTGTGGCCACGTCGCCCCTCTTTAGGTGCCTGATTGCCTTACCGTAGGATTTTAGCACGTTGTCCTTGTAGTCTATCCTGCCATTGTCGAACACGTGGAGCACTTTGAAGTTCCTCAGCAGGTATTCGTGGCCGCCTACGTGGTCGGAGTCGTTGTGGCTCAGCAGTAGTGCGTTTATGGAGCTTCTTCCCCTGTAACGGAGGTAGGCCGCCGCTTCTTTTCCCGTAGTGCCCGTATCGACGACGAGAGCGTTCCCGGACGGTGTCTCTACGACGGCGGAGTCCCCCTGGCCAACGTCGAGAAATACCACTGAGGCGGGGTGAGGTGGTTCGAATACGTAGAATATAGCCGTGAGTATGGCGACGGAGGTAATCGACAGGGTTGCGAGCCACTTTTTCTTAGCGCAAAAAAAGCCCAGTATGCCGGCGTAGACGACGATCACCATAGCCGGCGGGCATGCCCTTACGTTTATCGAGGCATATGGCAACCCTGCGAAAAAGTCTACGGCCTTCAGCATAATCAGAGTAATCCACTCTACGACACCGGGACAGGGGAACCAGCCGGTAACCAGGTAAATGGCAGACCCCACTAACAGTGGCGGCATGAGCAGAAACCCCATGTAAGGAACTACTACAAGGTTTGCTATTACCTGTACCAGGGATAACGTGTGGAAGTAATAGACGATAGCAGGCATAGTGCCAAGAGATGCGGAGAGGGAGACGACTACGGAATCTTTCACGTAAGCCGTGGCGGCATGTACGGCCCATGTGGCTGCCGCCACGGCCCTGACGGTAAGCGGGAGCTTGTTGCCTGCATCGGTATCGGCACAATTATTTACGTTATTGCCGGCATTGTTGCCGGTACTCTTTTGGGTCGGCTCTTCAGGCAAGTTTGTACCGACGCCATCCGGTTGCTTTTGCGCTCCGCGATTAAGGAACTTGTCTACGCCAAGCCCTATGAACAATACCGCGGCGTAGGACAACTGGAATGATACCGTGAGCATGGCCGACGGGTCGCTAAGCTCGATAACAAGAGCGGACACGCAAAGGTAATTCAGCCAGGTCCCCCTCCGCCCCAGGATCAGGCCCGTCAGGAAGAGTCCTATCATTACGAAAGATCTTTCGGCGGGAGCGCTCATCCCGGATATGGCTAAATAGAAGGCCAGTATAGGGAGTGCCACGACGGCGGCGGCCTCCGATGGGGTCAGGTAAATGGCCATCCGGTTTAGTATCCCGTGGGGGAACCTGTGGATAATCCCCCGAACTCCCCACATGACGAAGAGGAAGAGCATACCGAAATGGCTTCCGGAGATGCTGACCAGGTGATAGAGCCCCGTGGTTCTGAACGTCTCGTTGACGTGTTCCGTAACACGGCTGGTCTGGCCGATAGTGAACGACTGTATCAGACCGGGCACGTCGCCCGTAAACGTCGTGTCGAAATATCCCGACAGACGGTAGCGCTGCCTCTCGAAAAACCACTGCGCGCGATGGGTTTCTTTCAGCTCGTAGACGTGCTTGACGTAACCCGTGAGTTTGGGATCGAAAGGGTACGTGCCCGGGGTTTTCCTGGGGTAGACAGTGTGAACGTGTATCTTCATCTTCCCCTCGGTGCCCGGCAAGAGGCCTCGCGAAGTCCGCTGGTATGAAAGAGATACGTTTTTGCCTATGCAATCGTCGATGCCGCCGTCAGTGCCGATGTCCGGGCCACCTGATGGGCCGGCAGAGGGGGAATGGCCTTTGCCTGCGATACTTTTTTTGCCCAGGGCACTCACCGGGGCGTCTATGCAGGCGCAGATGAGGAAGTTCTGCCTGAAACCCTTTTCGGTTAACGTGGGAATAGAGGAAAAGACTCCGCCGACAATAAGCTCTTTGGGCAATTTTTTTGGCAACTCTTTTGGCAAGTCCGCCGACAAGTCTGCCTGCGGTTCATCCGGCAAGTCCGCAGTCGGTTCCCCTGCCTGTGGAGTTGCCTGGTTTGCCAGATCCTCTTGCCGTGGTGGGATGTAACTGTGCGACGCGTATAGGTAGCCCATGAGCAGCAGAAGTATTACGAGATACGGCTTGTGTTTTGCGAGTATCAGCAATATGGCGACGGCAACTGCCCATGATGTAAGGGGAAAGTACAGGGACGAGTAAAAGAGCAGTATTCCCCCGATGAAGGACAAGCTTATGGCGGTTCCGGAGAAAAAAGTGGGCAAAGCCTGCATGAGGTTAAAGGTACGTGGCGGTTATCAGTCCATCGAACTGGTTACCGCTTGTACCAGGTTGCCGGCGATTTCGTTTATGAGGGACTCGTCGATTCCCTCTACCATGATACGAATTTTAGGCTCCGTTCCCGATGGCCTCACAAGTACCCGTCCGGAGCCTTCGAGCCTGTCTTCGGCTTTTTTTATGGCGTCCAATATACCGGGGCACTCATTGAGCGGTTTCTTATGGGATACCTTTACGTTTTTCATTACCTGCGGGTATAGGGTTATGTCTGCTATAAGCTCCGACAGGGGGATTTTAGTCTTATTCAGGATGTGCATTATCTGCACTGCCGTTATGGGGCCGTCGCCGGTGGTGTTGTGGCTGAGACAGATTACGTGGCCCGATTGTTCGCCGCCTAAGTTGTGCCCGCCTTCGAGCATCATTTCCACTACGTACCTGTCGCCTACCGGAGCACGGAGGAGTTTTATCCCCTGCCTTTGCATGTAGTGCTCGAAGCCGAGGTTACTCATTACCGTGGAGACGACGCAGTCGTTTTTGAGCTTTCTCTCTTGTTTCATATCTTTTGCCCAGACGGCCATTACCATGTCACCATCCACTACCTTGCCGCGTTCGTCACACAGGAGTGTCCTATCGGCGTCTCCATCATGGGCTATTCCAATGTTGGCGTGGTGCTTGACGACAAGCTCACTCAATTTTTCGATGAAGAGGGAGCCGCACTTGGCGTTTATGTTTGTGCCGTCCGGTTTGTCGTTTACGCTTATTACCCTGGCTCCGAGTTCTGTCAAAAGTGTGGGGGTAACTTTGTATGCGGCTCCATTGGCCGAGTCTACCACCACTTTAAGGCTTTCGAAAGTATCGTCCCTGGGGACGGTGGATTTGACGTATTCGATGTAGCGGGCCGTGGCGTCTTCGAGACGGTAGGCCCTGCCTAGCTTGCTGCCGGTGATTTTGCATATCCTGGAATTTTCATCTTCTACCAGTTCCTCTATTTTTTGTTCCATGTCGTCGGGGAGCTTGAAGCCGTCGGCGGTGAAGATCTTTATCCCGTTGTCCTGAAATGGGTTATGGGAGGCGGAAATAACGATACCGGCGTCGAACCTTAGAGACTTGGTGAGGAAGGCGATGGCGGGCGTAGGGATGGGGCCGACCAGGGTCACGTTCATGCCCATGGCGCATATGCCGGAGGTGAGGGCGCTTTCCAGGATGTAACCTGACAGGCGGGTGTCTTTGCCGATGATTATCATGTTCTTACCGTGCTTTTTGTGCAGCAGTTTCCCGATGGCCATGCCTATTTTTACGACTATTTCAGGTGTTATGGGGTACTTGTTTACGGTTCCCCGTATGCCGTCCGTGCCAAAAAGTTTCATTTACCTTCTCCTGAGATTATAATCTTTACCCTTACAGTTTCCCGCCGATTGTTGATGTCCCTCTCCTTGTATACCAGCCTTACCTCCCTTTCGAAAGTGGAGTCGGCGTTTCTGACGTCGATGGGCTCGGTATCTATGTGGTTGAGCTTGTCGAGTTCCTTTTTGCTGCCCTCTACGGTTATCTCGCCCGGGATACTGATAACGTCGACTATGGAATAGCCCTTTTTGGGAGTGCCTCTGATTTTGGGCTTGACGTTAAGAGTCCTGCGGGACACCTCTTCAAGGTTTACGGTTATGGAAGAGGGATCTATGTTTACAACGGATATGGAGGGGGGGAGCTTGATGTTGTCCTTGGTGACGTAATAGATCTTTTCACCCTCGTGGGCTTTGCTCAGATCTATGTATATGCTGAGGTCCCTGGGTGAAAGGCCTTTGATGATGTGCTCCTGTCCCTGAATCCTGACGTTTATGAGGTTGGCGCTAGTCTTGGTTATCTCATAGTCCTTTGGGATGTTCTTATATTCTATGGGCAGTTCCAGCATTATGTCGGAGTGGCCCTTTATGTTAACGAAAAACCACAGAATGATGGCCAGTATTAAGGTGATTATTTTTATGTCTATGTTTTCGGTGAAAAATCTTTTCATTGCGGGGTCTTTCCACTTTCGGTAAAGATGTCCGTCAGGATGTTTCGCAGTAGGGTGGTGTCGAGTTTTCTTTCTATTTCTCCCTCCCTGGTTACCGATATGTCCCCTGTTTCCTCGGAGACTACCACGGTGACGCAGTCGGTCTCCTCGGTGATTGCTAAAGCGGCGCGATGCCTGGTGCCGAGGTTTCTGTCTATGTCCGGCCTGAAGGATATCGGCAGGAAGCAGCCGGCTGCCAGCACCTTGTTTCCGTTTATGACGAGAGCTCCGTCGTGTATTGGGGACGTAGGGTGAAATACGCTTAATATGAGTTCCCTGGATATCCTGGCGTCAAGGTACGTGCCTATCTCAATGTAGTCTTTCAGCGACGTATCCCGCTCAAGCACTATGAGGGCTCCGATCTTCCTGGCCGACAGGGAGGCCGCCGACTTTATTATCTCGTCGAGAGATTTTAGCTCTTCGGCGGTGGTGAACGTAAAAAAAGGAGCTTTACCCATGTGTGCAAGGGCCCGCCTTATCTCCGGCTGAAACAGTATTATCACGGCTATTATGATGTAGGCCCAAAAGCTCTGTATGAGCCAGTCGAAGGTATAGAGCTTAAAGTAGCCCGCCACGAGAGAAACCACGAGGAGCACACCTATCCCTATGAGCATCTGCACGGCCCTCGTACCCTTTATCAGCAAGAGCACCCGGTACAAAAGTACCCATACCAATATTATGTCTACTAAATCCTGCCAGCGTATCCGGGTTAATATATCCATAGTTCCGATTTGATACCGATTATTTAATGCCGATTATTCAATACCGGCTTTAATACCAAATTTAATAAATTGGCATCAGGTTTTTTTGCCGAGGAGAATCTTATGCTTTATGAGGGATATCTCCTTTATCTCGCCATCGTAGAGTTTTTGTTCCCCGAAGAGGTTCTTCAGGTAGAGTTTTCCTTCCTCAGGTTTTATTTCATCGACGTTTTCGAGGTAGAGCACCTCTTTGCCGTTTTCGTCGTACACGTACGCGTTAGCTTCACACATTACCTTACCTCCATTAAATCTTTAATCTTTTCGATTAGGGCTATCATGGAGTCAACCATGTGGGGCAGTGGCTCCTTAGACGCTCCCACTACGTCTATCCCTTCCTGGTTAAGTGGCAGAAGAATTTTCCTGGCCTGAGACGTACCGATAGCTTCGGCCATCTCCGGTGTCAGCTCTCCCATCATAGAGTTGGCTACGACTATGCTCAGAGGGCCAACTATCAGGTCACACCTGCCGGCGTTTAAGACGATGGCGTTTTCGCCGGTGGCTCCCCTGTTTGCCCTCGCCTTTAACATAGCACTGGTGGCTGCGGCATTCGTGCCAAGGGCGATCACCTCGACGCTTTCGTTAAAGAGGTCTCTGACTTTTTTGACGATCAAGCTGCCTATCCCGCCTCCCTGCCCGTCCACCACGACTATTTTAAGCATCCAAAATCCCCCGTACGCTACCGGTTCCATGAGATCCACACCGGAATAAAAAACATTCCCGCAAAAACGTATCGTTTAAGTATAAATAAAAAAAAAAGAGCTTGTCAAATATTGCAGTATTTTTAATAAAACTTTATAATTTCAGGTATTACTAAAATTAACGCCGAAGGATTAAGAATTGTTCGAAAATCTGCTGGTCGGTAAACGCGGGGAGTCTCTGGCCCTGAAGTATTTGAAAAAGGTCGGTTACAGGATCGTGGTAACCAATTACAAAAACCGCGTGGGCGAGATAGACCTGGTGGCAAAAGACGGCGAGGTACTCGTCTTCGTCGAGGTAAAGACCAGACGAAACGATTCATTCGGCGAGCCTTTCGAGGCGGTCGGCTACAGGAAAAAGAAGAAGATCATGGACACCGCAACCTGTTATCTGAAAGAGCTTCACGAACTGCCCCCCGTGCGCTTTGACGTCATAAGCGTGACACTCGACGGGGGAAAGAGCGAAATCCTTCACCTCAAAGACGTCTTCGAGCTTTGATGGGTAAACCGGTATGAATACGGGAGTGAATAAAGGGTGAATAAAGGAATGAACACATCGGGTCAGACCCCGGTACAAACGCAAACTCAACCACAGACGTTAACCGTCAAAGACCTGAGCGTTTACTTCAGGACAAGACACCGACCGCAACTTAAGGTGGTCGATTCGGTGAACTTTAACGTCGAATCGTCGGAGGTATTCGGAGTGGTAGGGGAGAGCGGGTGTGGCAAGAGCATCACGGCATACTCGATAATGGGGATACTGCCGGAAAGCGCCTGTTACAGCGGAGACATCCGCTTTCAGGGTACCGACCTGGCCGCTCTGGACAAAGAGCAAAGACGGCAGTTGAGGGGTAACCGTATGTCCATCGTTTTTCAGGAGCCGATGACGTCGCTAAACCCCGTCCTTACCGTTGGGTACCAGATAGCCGAGTCACTCGTTACCCATAAAGCCGTGGGCTGGAAAGAGGCGAAAGACACATCCATTGCCCTCCTGTCGAAGGTCAGGATTCCCTCCGCCGCCGCGAGGTACGGGGATTACCCCCACCAACTGTCCGGCGGCATGCGGCAACGCGCCATGATAGCCATGGCCATAGCCTGCGGACCAGCCCTGTTGATAGCCGACGAACCAACTACGGCCCTTGACGTGACCATCCAGGCACAGATACTGGCTCTTTTGCAAAAGCTCAGGGAAGATACGGACATGTCCGTCATGCTCATAACCCACGACCTCGGCATAGTGGCCGAAAACACCGATCGCGTGGCCATCATGTACGCCGGACGCATAGTGGAGGAAGCCGGGACGGAGGAACTTTTTACCCTGCCGCTGCACCCCTACACGAAGGGCCTCCTGAACTCTCTGCCAAAAGGCAGGGGCATCCCCCTTGCCCCGATACCCGGCGTAGTGCCAAGACCCGATAACCTTCCACCGGGGTGCAAGTTCTCCGACCGCTGCTCCTACGTCATCGGGGAGTGCCGTGGCGAGGAGCCGCCGTTGAGGTCTCTGAATCCCGGGCACCCGGTGGGGCACCCGGTTCATAATGTTCGCTGCATAAGGGCGGAGGAGATTTAACGCGATGGATAAGCGTACTAAGCCAAATACGGAGCCACGATTAAATCAGCCGAACACCGGACTGTTGCCAAACATCGAGCTGTTAAAAGTGTCCGGGCTTAAGAGGCATTTTCCGGTTAAGGCCGGCTTTTTCAAGTTTAAGGCAAAAGCCGCAGTAAGGGCCGTAGACGGCGTGGACTTCTCCGTGAGGGAAAACCGCGTCTTTGCCCTTGTAGGCGAGAGCGGCTCCGGCAAGTCCACGGTAGCGCGCATCGTAATGAGGCTCGATGAGGCGGACGGCGGTACCGTACTCTACAGGGGGAAGAACGTATTTTCCCTTACCGGAGGCGATCTAAAAAAATACCGTAGATCCGTACAGATAGTCTTTCAGGACCCCTTAGCATCGCTCAACCCCAGGATGACAGTCTTTAAGACACTCGCCGAACCACTTCTCGTACACAAACTGGTGCCAAGGACCCGGTACAGGGAAAAGGTGGTGGAGATATTGGAAAAGGTGGGTCTTACCCCTGACGTCATGGATCGCTACCCCCACGAGTTCAGCGGCGGGCAGAGGCAGCGCGTCTGCATAGCCAGGGCTCTGACCCTGTCGCCCGAAGTAGTCGTTGCAGACGAGCCCCTTTCGGCCCTCGACGTCTCCATTCAGGCCCAGATTCTGAACCTGCTCATTGACCTCAAGGCGGACATCGGCCTTTCCTTTCTTTTCATAAGCCACGATCTGCACGTGGTACAATACTTCAGCGACGAGATAGGCGTCATGTACCTTGGCAAAATAGTCGAAAGGGGAGAGACTAACGATCTGTTTTCAAACCCGCTGCACCCCTACACGGTAATGCTGATGGACTGTGCTCCGTCCATAGAGCGGGCCTTTAATAAGAAGTCCCGCCAAATAACCGACGGAGACATCCCGTCCCCCATAGACGTACCTCCCGGATGTCCCTTCCACCCCCGCTGTCCAAAAAGGTTCAACCCCTGCGATACCATAGTGCCCCGGCTCGTTGAGTTCAAGGGGACAATGGTGTCGTGCCACCTGTACGATTAGGCGGCCGCCAAGTACAGCCAATAAGTAGCGGCACTGTGTGGCAATGTGGTACACTAACTCAGGAGTAATCGGGATAGTGGATCCCTTAAACGGGACAATCGGTTAAGATAGACTGGTTGATCACCAAGGAGGGATTTGAATGAAAAACAGACGGCAGTTTGGCAAGGAGTATAAAGCCAGGAGTTCCCCCAAAAAATAATAGGAAGAAAGCTAAAGCCGGTATTGGCGCCA